>NHHF01000049.1 GCA_002171155.1 Betaproteobacteria bacterium TMED156 | reverse complement strand
ATTATGAATGTGTTGGCAATAGCGACGGAATTCCAGTTGTTTTTTTACATGGTGGTCCGGGTAGTGGTTGTAGTGAAACAAGCAAAACTTTTTTTGATCCAAAGAAATGGTTTGCTGTATTTTTTGATCAAAGAGGTTGTGGACTTAGTAAGCCAGCAGGAGAAACCGAAGAAAACAATACTCAACTTTTGCTTAATGACATAGAAGATCTTAGATTAAAGTTAAAAATCCAAAGGTGGGTAGTTTTTGGTGGGTCATGGGGATCAACTTTGGCAATAATGTATGCAATTTCTTACCCAAAAAATGTATCGGCTTTGGTGTTAAGAGGAATTTTTTTTGCATCTTCACGTGAAATTGATTGGTTTTTATTTGAATTAAGGCGTTTCATGCCAAGAGAATGGAACAGTTTTACTGCAGATATTGATTTTGAGGAAAATGACTCATCATCAATAATAAATTATTACTATGATCAAGTTTTCTCACCAAATCGTGAGGAGGCAGTCAAATATGCAAAAAAATGGCGGAATTGGGAAGAGGCAGCTATGAGGTTAACCTATACACAAAGAGACAAAAAGGAAGTTCCTAATACAAATCCGGGTGAAAATAATAGAATATTAGCCAGTATGAAAGTGCATCTACACTATTTAAAAAACAAGTGTTTTCTAGAACCAGGAGAATTGCTTAAAAATTTGTCTTGTTTAAACGAAATGCCAACATATATTGTTCAAGGACAAATAGACACCATATGCCCGCCTGAAACTTCTGAGCTTTTATATATGAAATTACCTAATTCTTTCATAACTCGAGTTCATGGTGCGGGACATGGAGCTTATGAAACTGCAATTAAAGAAGCTTTATTAGTTGCACTAGAGAATGTAGAAAAAGAAATAAAAAAATGAGTTTGAGATTTCGGATAAATATTTTTGTTACTTTATTAATGCTTCTATTCTTAGCATCAACTGCAATAATGCAAATCAATGATATTAAAAGACAAGTGCGCGAGGAAATAGAGACTGGAACAAAAGTAACCGTGCAACTTTTAACAATTTTTTTATCCAGTGCACAATTAAATAGTTCAAATTCTGATAAACAAATGATGGTGAAAGGTTTTTTAGATAACCTTGGTAGAGTTCGTGCCCATGAAATACAAATGATTAATAGTTTGGGAGATCTTGTTCATGTTTCTCCACCAAGCAAGTATAAAGTTGGTAGATATGCTCCTGAATGGTTTTCCAAATTAGTCGCTCCGAAACTTAATACAATAATTATTCCTGGAAATGGATTTCAAGTCAGAGTCGTTCCAAATGTTTCTCGATCAATTATTGATTCTTGGGATGATGTTCGAGATATGGCAATATTGGCTGTTGGTTTTTTTTTATTACTAAATATTCTAGTATTCTGGATAATTAGTAGGTCATTATTGCCTATCGAGAGTATTGTTGATGCTCTAAAAAAAATGAGTAAGGGTGATTTAAAAACTCGACTTCCAGATTACCCGATAGCAGAATTCCATTCAGTTACTGAAGGATTTAATCATATGGCTGTAGCTTTGGAGTCAGGTAACCTAGAAAATAACAGACTTGCTTTGGCTATTCGGCAATCATCTGATGCCCTATTTATAACTAATCCCAATGGAGAAATAAACTTTTGGAATCCAGCTGCATCAAAACTGTTTGGATCTTCTGATTATTCTTTTGAGGAGGAGAACATCACGGTACTTTCTCCCCCAGAATTAGCTCATGAAGTTGAAGATGACCTTAAACAAATTCAGAGAAAAAAAAGTAAATCCGGTTATGAAACTTTTAGAAACTCAATTAGAGGTCTAAGTGTAGAAGTTTTTGTTCAAGTATCACCAATTATCCAACCAAGCAATGATGAAGTTTTAGGTGCTTTATTTGTAATTAGAGATTTATCTGAAAGACGTAAAGCTGAAAATGTGCAAAAAGAATTGGAAAAAAATCGAGAATTAAGCATACTAGTACAGCAGAAATTAGAAGAAGAAAGAAAGGCCCTAACATTGGAACTGCACGATGAGTTGGGTCAGTACATAACTGCAATCAAAAGTATTGCACAATCTATTGCTAACAGGACCGTTAAAAATGATTCCAAAACTTACTCGAGTAGTACTGCAATTGTATCAGCGGCAGGTCAAATTTATGATGCCATTCATAATATAATTCAAAGATTGAGACCTATAGCATTAGAAAAGTTTGGTATAAGAGAGACACTTACCGAAGCTGTTGAGCAATGGAATAACATTCATGAACCCATTAAATTTATATTGAGAGCTGAATCAATTTCTTTATCACAAGAGTCCGAAATTTCGCTTTTCAGAGTTGCTCAGGAATGTGTAAACAACTCCATTAAGCACTCTAAAGCTTCAAAAATTGAAATCACTTTAAATCAGTCATCTAGAGAGCTTGAGACAATATTGATAGTTAAAGATGATGGAATTGGAATTTCAGCTAATAGGTTAGAGAATCCAGATAGATTTGGAATAAGAGGTATGAAAGAGAGAATGCAAAGCTTGGGTGGTGAATTAGTAATAAAAACTAATTCGAATATTGGGACTGAAATTATAGCAACATTACCCTATAGTTTGACAAAAAGTATATAAAATTACTTTATCTGATTAAAAAAAAATTTAAATGAATAAAATTAAAATTGTATTAGCTGATGATCATGCTGTAGTCAGAATGGGTTTTCGTTTGCTTCTTCAAGACACTAATGATATCGATGTGATAGGCGAAGCTCAAAGTGGTGAGGATGCCATTAAAATTTGTGCTGAAACTAAACCTGATGTACTAGTAATGGATCTATCTATGCCAGGAATGGGGGGTTTAGAAGCTATAGGTAGAATCTTATCTAAATCTCCCTCTCCAAAAATTTTAATTTTATCTGCCCATGAGGATACCATTCACCCTAAGAGAGCTCTAAAGGCAGGTGCTATAGGTTATTTGTCAAAAAGAGGAGCTGCTGAAGAGTTAATTAAAGCAATACGGCAAGTAGCGTCAGGTTCAATGTATGTTGAAGCAAATTTAGCACAAAAAATGGCAGTCAAACAGTTTGGAGGAGATGTAACTCCTGTTGATGTATTATCGGAAAGGGAATTCGACGTATTTATGTCACTAGCAAAAGGTAAGTCAGTAAACAATATCGCTGAAGTGCTTCACCTTTCTCCTAGAACAATAGGAACGCATCTGTATAATATTAAACAAAAATTGAATGCAAAAAATCAAGCCGAGTTGGCAATAATAGCTGTGCAAAGTGGTCTAATAGATCCTTAGGTTAATTTTTGCTATCAAGTTTTTTTATTATGGGCACTATTTTAACAGCGCAATATTTGAATTCCGGAATCTTTGCAACAGGATCAATTGCATTATTTGTAAGCAAATTGGCAGCAGCTTCTCTATAAGCGAATCCCATAAATATAGTTCCTTCAGGAGTTGATTCATCTTGTCTGATTGAGGCAATCACACTACCCCTCCTAGAGCTTAGTTTACATATTTGGCCTGGAAATAGATTATGTTTTTCAATATCTTTTCTGCACATTTGAAAAGTTGGAGCAGGTTCAATTGCATTTAAAATGCTCGCCCTTCTTGTCATACTTCCAGTGTGCCAATGTTCAAGTTGTCTACCTGTAATAAAAACAAAAGGATAATCCAGGTCTGGTATTTCATTGGGCGAAATTGGATCAGCTGGAACTAGGTTTGCTTTACCATCTTTTGTTGGGAAACCTTTCTTGAAAACAACTGATTCGCCTGGAAGATTTTCATCCAAACAAGGGTAAGTAACACTTTGTTCATCTTCCAACCGTTTCCAAGTAATTCCCCAAATTGCGTCTTTCATTGCATGACGCATTTCATCATAAACTTCAGCCACTCCGGAATCAGGACCATTATATTTCCACTTTAGACCTAACCCTTTAGCCATTTCTTGAATAATCCATAGATCTTGTCGGGCATCTCCAGGACAATCTATAGCTTTTCTACCCATTTGTACCATTCGGTCAGTATTCGAAACTGTTCCAGTTTTTTCAGGCCATGCAGAGGCAGGCAAAACAACATCTGCTAACCAAGCAGTTTCAGTCATAAAAATGTCTTGCACAACTAAAAGTTCTAAACAAGCAAGAGCTGACCTTGCATGGTTAAGATTTGGATCACTCATTGCAGGATTTTCACCCATGATGTACAAGCCTCTAATTTTGTGAGGATCATTGTCTTTTGAAAACACTTTATCCATAATTTCTGTAACAGTGTAACCAGGTTTTTCGTCGAGCGGAGAATTCCAAAACTTTTCAAACTTTTGGCGTGCATCAGAATCAACTACTTTTTGGTAATTAGGAAGCATCATTGGGATCAAACCTGCATCACTTGCTCCTTGGACATTGTTTTGTCCTCTAAGAGGATGTAAGCCTGTTCCTGGCCTCCCAATTTGACCAGTTATTGTAGCTAATGCTATCAAACATCTGGCGTTGTCAGTTCCATGAATATGCTGACTAACTCCCATGCCCCACAAAATCATAGAAGCTTGGGATTTTGCATATGCTCTTGCAACTTCTTTTATGGTCTCGGGTTCGATACCGCACTTTTTAGAAACAACTTCTGGGCTGTAAGGTTTAACTTTTTGTTTTAAATCATCAAAATTATTTACATTATTTTTTATGTAATTTTCATCAGTTAATTCTTCTTGAATAATTACGTTTAATAGGGAGTTTAGAAGAGACACGTCACTACCTGGATTAAATTTTAAAGACTTCCAAGCATGTTTAGAAATAGTAGTCATGCGAGGATCAATTAAGACTATTTTTGTACCATTATTAGCAGCATTTTTCATCCATGTTGCTGCAACTGGATGATTCTCGGTCGGATTTGATCCAATTATAATTACTAACTCAGCCTCTGAAACATCGCTAACTTGATTGCTAACAGCTCCTGATCCAACTCCCTCTAATAAAGCGGCAACACTTGATGCGTGACATAAACGAGTACAATGATCAACGTTGTTGTTCCTAAAGCCAGTTCTTACAAGTTTTTGAAACAAGTAAGCTTCTTCATTACTGCCTTTGGCAGAACCTAAACCGGCTAATGATCCAAAACCATACTGGTCTCGTAATTTCTTCAAACCACCTGACGCAAGCTCTAAAGCCTCTTCCCATGTAGCCTCCCTAAAAACTTCACTCCAATGATTTAAACTATCAACCATTGTAGGATCCTTTTTCATACCTTTCTTACGCACAAGAGGTTTTGTCAACCTTGATTTGTCGTGGGCATAGTCAAAACCAAATCTACCTTTAACACACAACCTACTGTGATTTGCAGGACCATCTCTGCCATCAACAGCTACTATTTTTTCATCTTTAACTTTGTATGTTAATAAGCAACCAACACCACAAAATGGACAAACAGAATCAACTTCTCGATCAACTTTCTGATTGCCAACAAGTGATTTAGGCATTAATGCACCAGTGGGACAGGCTTGAACACACTCACCACAAGCAACGCAAGTGCTTTCTCCCATTTTTGAATCTAAATCAAAAATTATTTTTGATGATGCACCTCTACCCGAAACTCCAATTACGTCATTTGCCTGTTCTTCTCGGCACGCTCTAACACACCTATCACATTGTATGCATGCAGATAAATTGACAAGCATTGCTGGGTGAGAATCATCCTGCTCTTCAAAAGCCCTATTGTGATCCTTGTATGCTTGTCTTGCGACTACGTTTTTTCTTTTTGCCCATGATGAAAGCTCACCATGTTGCACCTCTGCATTGTCATGCTCCCATTTGTACCCACTACTAGGCATATCCGAAAGTAACATTTCAAGTACTAAATTCTGACTTTTTAATGATCTATCATTATTTGTTTCAACTTCCATTCCTTCTTGAACTGTCCTACAACAACTTGGAGCAAGAACCCGTTCTCCTTTGATTTCTACCACACAAGATCGACAATTTCCGTCATTCCTGTAACCAGTTTTGTAACATAATCTAGGTACTTCCAGATTGTGTCTATCTGCAAGATCCAAAATTGTTTCACCTTCAAAAGCATCAACACTTTCTCCGTTCAATTTGAGATTAACTGTTTTTTTTGAAAAATTTTTGACAAAATTTTCTGGAGCATTCATTTACTTGACCTCGTGAGGGAAAAACTTTTGAACACAAGCAATTGGATTGGGTGCTGCTTGCCCCAAGCCACATATTGATGCATCAGCCATGACTGTCTTTAAATCATCAAGAGCAACGTTGTCCCAGGAACTCTCAGACATTAAGCCTTTGGCTTTGGAAGTACCCAATCTACATGGCGTGCACTGTCCACAGCTCTCATGTTCGAAAAAACTCATAAGATTAAGAGCAACCTTTCTTGCACTATCTTGATTGCTAAAAACAACAATTGCAGCAGAACCGATAAAACATCCGTAAGGTTGAAGGGTATCAAAGTCAAGGGGAATATCATTCATAATAGAGGGTAAAATTCCACCAGATGCACCTCCTGGAAGATAGCCATAAAATTCATGTCCCTCCAACATCCCTCCGCAGTAGTCATCAATCAATTCTTGAACGGTTATTCCAGCTGGTGCCAGTTTTACTCCAGGATTTTTAACTCTACCACTGACGCTGTAACTTCTAATTCCTTTGCGTTTATTTTTTCCAAAACCCGAGAACCATTCAGCACCTTTTTCAATAATATCTCTAACCCAATAAAGTGTTTCATAGTTATGTTCTAGAGTAGGTCTTCCAAATAAACCAACTTCAGCAATGTAAGGAGGCCTTTTTCTGGGTTCACCACGCTTACCTTCGATACTCTCAATCATTGCAGATTCTTCTCCACAAATATAAGCTCCAGCGCCTCTTCTAATTTCAATATTAGGGAGCTTGACAAGTTGAGAGCCTAAAAGCTTAGAAATTTCTCTTTCTAATATTTCACGACAACCATGATATTCGTCTCTTAAGTAGATATAACACGATTCAATACCAACAACCTTTGCAGCTACTAACATACCCTCAAAAAAACGGTGAGGATCTCTTTCCATATAAGTTCGATCCTTGAAAGTTCCTGGTTCACCTTCATCAAGGTTAACTGCCATAAGTCTTGGGCCTTTGTAACTGGAAACAATTCTCCACTTCCGGCCGGCAGGGAATCCAGCACCTCCTAATCCCCTAAGTCCAGAATTTTCCATTGTTTCGATAATTTTTGAACTATCAATTTTGTTTTGCTCTAAGTCTTGTAGCAGCTTATAACCACCAAACTTAACATATGACTCAAAATTGGTAACTTCAGGAGATGTAGTTCCTAGCTCGGATAAACTTGGTAAACCTTTACCAATGTAATCAGTAGGAATGAAATTCTGAGTATCTTTAAAGTTATTTGTAACTGTCAATGGAAGAGTGTGTGAAGTTTGATTGCTGATTATACATGCATGTATTTTTTTTACTGTTGCATGGGGAACAGGGTTTTGATGAACAAGTGCATCAGGTGCCTGCTCACAACGTCCAATGCAAGGTGCTTTGATAACCTTAATTTCATCCTCAGTTTCAGAAATCAAATCATCATATAATTTTTCAGAACCTGCCAACTCGCAGCTGATACCATCACATACTCTGACAGTAAATTTAGGAGGTTTATCATAATCATCAAGAAGATCGAAATGATGATAGAAACTTGCAACCTCATAAACTTCAGCCATTGGAATTTTCATTTCAGATGCAAGAGCAACCATGTGTCTTTTTCTTAATCCAGAAAAATTATCTTGCAACAAATGCAGATTCTCAATTAATAAATCTTTTCTAGCAAAATTGATACCCGGCAGTCGTCTGATTTCGATAACAGAATTGGAATCAGGTTGCCTGCCTTTGGGTTTTTTATGTCCTTTTTTTCGCTTTTTTAATTCTTTGCGAAGATCGTTGGCACTGGTCGAAGCAATAATAGAAATTTTAGTCCCCTCGTTCCCAATAATTGAAAAACTTGTAAATGTAAATTATTCTAGTTATAAGGCAGACTTTATGCCTGCTAGAAAGTTCTGTCTAATTAAAATAAAAAATCGTTGGCTAAGTTTTACAAATATAAGTATAAACCCTATGGAATTGTCATTAATTTAAGTTCAACTTCCCAAGAAGGATCAGTTGCTATTTCGAGAGCTTTTTCCTGAAGGATTGTCAGATGTTTATTTGACGGTATCAATAGCCCCATAGACGTTTCTGTTTTTGGGTTTATCAATCTTGAAATCTTTAAACCATCGTATTTGTTTGCGACATGTGCCACAGGTCCCGGAAGAATTGTTGAAAAGGCACTTTTTTGCACTGACAGTAAGAGTGAAAAGATTGAATCAGTTTCCAGAGTTGGTTTAATTTCGATATCGATTGTTTTAAAAAACTGATTAACTAGAACACGATTATACATTTCAGAAGTTAAGAGACAAAGCTTCTCCTTGGAAGCAGATTGCCAAGAAATTTCATCAAGAAACTCAGTTTTCTCATGTGTTTTATCCAAAGCTTTGACCAAAAAATATTTTTCAAAATATTGATGCTTTATATTATGCTCAGTACTAGTTAATTCAAATCTGTCGACATAGCCAAAAGCTAAATCTATTAAGTGATTTTCAAAATTTAACTCAATTTCATGTGAAGCCATTGAACGAACAGAAGGTGTAATTTCCGAGAAATTTTCACTCAGCAAAACAGCAAATCTAGTCGCAACCGGAAGAGCACTTGGTACACATCCTAGAGTAAATTTTCCAGATGGATTACCTTTTCTAAAATTTACGTCCTGCTTAAGAGCCTCGGTTTCATTGAGAACATTGTAAGCGGTACTAAGTACTCTCTTTCCTTCATCCGTTAGCCCCTGATAAATCCTACCTCGATTTACAATTTTGATATTTAGCTCATCTTCTAACGCTTTAATTGCATTTGACAAGGCTGGTTGGGTAATATGGCATGCTCGAGCAGCTCTACTGAAATGTTTATGTTGCTCCAAGGCAACCAGATATTTAAATGTGTCAATTAAATTCATAAAGTTATTTTTTCTCTTATCATATTAACTAATTAAATCTTTTGGAAGTTAAAATTTATATGAAATACGATTTAATAGTTATTGGAGGAGGTTCTGGGGGAGTAGCATGCTCAAGAAGATGTGCAGCACTAGGAGCCAAGGTTGCAATAGTAGAGTACTCAAGACTTGGAGGAACATGTGTTATTAGAGGTTGTGTTCCAAAAAAACTACTCATGTACGCAGGAGGGTTTTTAGAAGCATTCAATGATGCCACTTCTTATGGTTGGAAAAACTTAACTAAATCCGAGTCAGGCAATAAATTCCAATTTGATATGAAAATTTGGCAGGAAAACAAAACAAAGGAACTCATAAGATTGGAAAAGATTTATGAAAATCTACTTTCTGAGAGTGGAGTCGAAATCTTCAAAGGTAAAGCTACGATAGTCAGTGAAAACAAAGTAGAAATCAACGGAAAAAAGTTGACTACCTCAAGAATTATGATAGCTACTGGAGGTAAGCCTGCTATACATTCTATACCAGGCTTAAAAGATTGCATGACATCTAATGAAATACTTGAACTCACCTACATCCCTAAAAAATTAGCAATCCTGGGTTCTGGTTACATCGCCTTGGAATTTGCCTGTATTTTTAATAAATTAGGATCTGAAGTATCAATTTTTTTTAGATCTGATTACCCACTTAGAGGGTTTGATTTAGATATAAGAAAAAAAATTTCAACTATCATGAAAAATACAAATATAAGACTATTTTCACTGTCCAAAATACAGAGCATAAATAAAATTGATGGTCAGTTTACTTTGGAAGTTAACAACATCAAATATAGCTTCTCTGAGATTCTAAATGCACTTGGACGAAATCCAAACACTCAAAGTCTTGGTTTAAATAAGCTTGGGATGAAGCTAGGTGATAAGGATGAAATTTTAGTTGACAAATATAATCGCACATCAATAAAAAATATTTTTGCTATCGGTGATGTCACAAATAGACTGAATTTAACCCCAGTTGCCATTGCTGAAGGAAGGGCTTTTGCAGAAAATGAATTTAACAATAAAAATTTAACTATTGAATATGATTCAATCGCATCAGCAGTTTTTACTACCCCCTCAATTGGAACAATTGGCATGACAGAAGAACAAGCGAAAATTATAAGTCCCGAACGTAAATTTCATATATTCGAAACTGAGTTTAAACCGATGAGAAAAACTTTTACTCAATCAAAAATTAAAACTTTTATCAAAATTATAGTTGATGCTAGAACCGATATAATCACAGGAATTCACATGATCGGATCAGAAGCACCTGAACTAATTCAGATTTTATCAATTCTTTTTAAAATTAAAGCAACCAAATACGACTTTGACAATACAATTGCTGTTCATCCAACAAGTGCTGAAGAATTTGTTCTCCTTCGTAAGATAAGTAGAACTATATGATTCATTAAGAAAAAATATGGAAACATCATTCAAAAAAGATTTTATTGAAAATTTTTGGGGCTCTATTATAGTTTGCGTCCTTGCAACAATTATTGCCGGTTGGTGGGGATGGAAATTAGATGGACAGAGTGGAATGCTTCAAGCCTTATGGATTTTCATTATTCTTTTGATTCTTGAAATTTCGCTTTCATTCGACAATGCAGTAGTGAATGCCTCAATACTTAGAAATTGGAATAAGTTATGGCAAATGTTTTTTTTAACAATTGGTATTTTAATTGCAGTGTTTGGAATGAGATTAGTTTTTCCGCTATTAATAGTTGGTTTAACTACTAGTATGAGTTTAATTGAAACTTGGAATCTTGCTATTCAAGAGCCAGCAAAATATTCTGAAATTCTTTTAAATCATCATGCTCAAATTTCTGCGTTCGGTGGTGTTTTTTTATTGTTAATATTTCTTGATTTTTTTATTAATACTAAGAAAAAAAATTTTTGGGTGGAAGTTCTTGAAACAAATTTAGAAAAACTAGGGGGATTCAAAGGTATAACAATTTTTATCACTCTTACCTTACTATTGCTAGTATCTGTCACATCTGATTTGCCGTCAGAAAAAAAAACAGATGTAATTCTTTTTGGAATCTGGGGTGTTCTTTCTTACTTGAGCATTAGTATTTTATGCCAAGCATTAGAAAGCAAAGGTGCTGGAGCTGTAGACGCTATAAAGAAAGGGAGCATAGGTGGATTCATTTATCTCGAGGTTTTAGATGCTTCATTCTCCATAGATGCTGTGGTTGGTGCTTTTGCAATCACAAAAGATGTAGTTATCATTATGCTTGGCTTGGGTGGGGGCGCTATGGCAGTTAGATCTATAACAATTTACTTAGTAAAAAAAGATACATTAAATGAATTGATATATCTCGAGCACGGTGCTCATTATGCCATTGGTGCTTTAGCAATAATAATGATTTCCAGTGTCCAAATACACATTCCAGAAATTATCACAGGAACAATTGGTTTGATACTTGTGTTGTTATCGGGATATTCGTCAGTAAAACATAAAAGAAAAAAGTAACCACTATTTTTTTGTTAAACAATTTTTGTTCGCCTTAACAATTTTCCCCTAAATAAAATAGTAGTAAGAATTTAGTTTTTAGATTTATTATTAAAATCTCTTTGAATTAATTTTTACAAAGCTAACTAATTTAGTGGTTTCAAAGTAAATTACTTTTGATTTTCATGAAATAAATCAACTAAATATCAATTTTGAGTCGTCCACAAGTGCTTTTAATCTTATTTTGTAATAAGTTACAACATGCATAAATAGATTTTAAGTGAGGGGTTTGAATTTTTGCAATCTCCCCTAACTCAATTACTGATCCCAACAATGCATCAAGTTCTATATCTTTACCATATTCTATATCTTGAAGCATTGATGTTTTGTGATGACCAACATTCTTAGCAACTTCTACTCGCTCTTCCATGGAGATACTGAATTGGGCACCAAAATATTCTCCAACTTTTTGGATTTCGTAACACATCTTTAAAATAAGTTCTTTCCCAAATTTTGATTTACATATATCAAGAAGTGTATTGTGAGTTAATGCTGAGACAGGGTTGAAGGAACTATTACCCCAGAGCTTTAACCAAATTTCACTGCGAATATCTGTTTTTAAATTAGCTTTAAATCCAGCCTCAGTAAAGAGGTTGCAAATCTTTTTCAATCTTTCACTAGTAGATCCGTCAAGTTCACCAAATGCAATTTTTTCTTCTTCATTTGATTTAATAATTCCCGGCTTTATTGTTTGTGAAGCCATATATATAACAGTTCCAATAATCAAATCGGAATTGATATTTGATAAGATAAATCCTTTTGGATCAACGCTATTTAAATGATAATTGTTGAAAGGTCCATCAAGTTTGCAAAAGTACCACCATGGGATACCATTTTGCATGGTTAAAATTATGGTTTTGTTATGAATTATTTTCTTTATATCATTAACAAGAATTTTGATTTGATGGGCTTTAACAGACAGTACTATCAAGTCTTGTTTTGATAAACCTGCCAAGCTTTCAACAGTTTTAACTCTTACTTTTTTTGATTCACCAGATTTTGTTATTAACCTGATACCATTTCTCGTTACTGCAGACAAATTGGCACCTCTAAGTACTACCGTAAGATCACAAAGATGGCTTAATCTAACCGCAACGATGCCTCCAATTGAACCAGCTCCTATTATACAAACTTTCATACTAAAGCAACCGATTTGTTAAAAATTGTATTGTTGTCGGTGCAACTGCATTAATTTTGCATTATGATGCAAATACTATGCTTTAGCCCATGCCGTACACCAACCATTTTTGTTTACTTTTTTCCCACCAAAAAGTGGGCATCCACCAATATCACCAGAATCGGCCTGATACAAGGCACAATTACTACATGCTTGCCCATCCTTAACAGAAACAGATAAATAACCAAGGGCTTTGACTTGTGTATAAGCTTCTGATACTACATGGCCATCAGCAAAAAACTAAGGATAAGTACCCAGATGCAAGGGCCGTTGAGCCGATAACTGCAGTATTCTTTAAAAAAACTCTTCTATTGTCTATCATAATCGTTCCCCATTTATACGATTAAAATCTTGCCCAAAATTGTTACTTTATTTTTGCCTCCTTGTAAATGACATGCTTTCTAGCTTTTGGGTCAAATTTTTTGATCTCAAACTTTGAAGTCATAGTGCGTTTGTTTTTTGTAGTTGTATAAAAATGACCAGTACCAGCACTAGAAACCAATTTTATTTTTTCAGTTGCACCCTTTGCCATATTAAAGAATCTTTCCCTTTGACATCATTTCGCCCAAAACTACATCAATCCCTTTTTTATCAATAGTTCGCAGTGCAGCATTTGACAGCCGGAGCTTGATCCATCGATTTTCCTTTTCCAGCCAAAATCGCCTGTACTGTAAACCTGGCAGAAACCTTCTTTTAGTTTTGTTATTAGCGTGAGAAACATTGTTTCCAACTAATGGTTTTTTACCAGTCAATTGACATACACGAGACATGAACACCTCATAATAATGATTAACACACCATTGTATTAAATTATAATGTCTATATCAATATATTTAAAAACCTAAATTTATGAGTAAGATTTTTTCCCAATGAAGTAAAATCTAACTTTAACAAAATTAAAGCTTCATAAGTGAACAAAAAAGAAAATCAAAATTTGGAAGTAGTTCTTGCTGAACCAAGAGGTTTTTGTGCTGGTGTAGAAAGAGCTATTGAAATTGTTGAGAGAGCACTCGAAAGATTTGGAGCCCCAGTTTACGTTCGTCATGAAATAGTTCACAACACCCACGTCGTTAGTTCATTAAGAGAAAAAGGAGCAATATTTGTTGACGAAATAAAAGACGTTCCTTTAGGATCTAGGGTAATAATGAGTGCTCACGGGGTTTCAATTAAAGTTCAAAATCAAGCTCAGAAAAGAAAGTTTAATGTTTTTGATGCTACTTGTCCACTCGTCACTAAAGTTCATTCTGAAGTAAAAAAACTTTCTAAACAAGGTTTTGAAATTATCATGATCGGACATAATGGCCATCCTGAAGTTGAAGGGACCATGGGTCAACTAAATAAAAAAATTTACTTAGTTGAGGATGCAAGGCAGGCAGATTTAGTGGAGGTTGATTCACCCGAAAGACTTTCCTATGTCACTCAAACAACTTTGTCTACAGATGACACTGCTGAGATAATTAAAATCTTAAAAAAAAGATTTCCCAATATTGTCGGGCCAAAAGTTAGTGACATTTGTTATGCAACTCAGAATAGACAAGATGCTGTCAAAATGTTGGCAAAACAAGTCGATCTGGTTTTAGTTGTTGGTAGTCCTACT
The DNA here is from genome assembly GCA_002171155.1 of Betaproteobacteria bacterium TMED156. Next base: position 517 of record NHHF01000049.1, on the reverse strand, counting down.
AGTTCAAATAGCAATAGACTTCGAGAAGTGGCAGAAAAATATGGTGCAAAAGCATATTTGATTGATGGAGCTAAAGATTTGAATCCTGACTGGTTGAAAAATAGTGAAAGCGTTGGTGTTACAGCAGGTGCATCTGCTCCTGAATCATTAGTTGAATCACTACTTGAGGAGATAAAATTGCATGGTGCATCCTCAGTAAGAAGACTCCCAGGGGCTCAAGAGCACGTAAGATTTCCGTTGCCAAAGTCTTTGACACAATAAAACGGCCGTTGTAGCTCAGGGGTAGAGCAGTCGCTTCGTAAGCGAGAGGTCGGGGGTTCAATTCCCTCCAACGGCAAAAAAAAACCCGTATTGGGGATTACGGGGAAAAAAATTTATCAACGAACGGTATTCACTGGAGAAGTAGTGCCGGAACCGTCAAATTGTTAGTATTTTTTTATTTTTGGTACTTTAAATCCTATAAACTCTTGTTTTAGAAATCAATTCTTACACCTGCGGAAACGGTTCTTGGCTTGTT
>NHHF01000048.1 GCA_002171155.1 Betaproteobacteria bacterium TMED156 | reverse complement strand
TGTTGCTTGTAGTGTTAAATACATCACTTGTAAATAAACCTTTTGCATCAGACGCATCGGAGGTAAAAGTATAAGGTTTGCTATTTGCGGTTTGAAGAAGCATTTCGGGGGTTCCGGCAAGCTGAACATTTCCTGAAAAATCAACTGCTAAACCTCCATCTGCTAATTTAACTAAGGTTGGGCTCTTTAAAGTATTTGAAAGTTTATCCTCGTAAGTGTATGACTGCACAGCAATTGATTCAGCACCTGAACCAAGCACTTTGTTCAAATCAAGGTCGTAACCAGCAGTTAGCTCAGCACTTGCAACAACGTCACTATTTGAGTCTAATCCGTCAATGGTTGATACGTAATATTTGTCACTTACACCTGTCAAGAGAGAGAAATCTGTTTGTTTGTATTTATGCGTCCCACCAGTTATATCCTGTTGTTCAAAAACAGTATAACCAGAACTTGTTTTATAAACTCCAGATAAATAGTAACCAGTATTTGGGGACCATAAAGCTCCACCACTTGCAACAGATTCCCTTAAACTAAATGATGATGTGTCTCCAACTACATAGTTATTTCCAGTGGCTACAAGACCAAATTCGCCAGAGGCTAATCTGACTATAGAGGGACTATCAAACTCAAGACCAGACTGTTTATTAACATATTTTTGGCTTGGAATTAAAACTGAAGCAATTCCGTCACCTATTAAACTGTCTCCATTTAAGTCATAACCAACATTTATTTCTTTAGATAACAAATCAGACTCAGTGACACTTACAGGTGCAGTAGTAGTTGCAACTCCAACTTTTTCAGAGGAAGACTCTGTAAAAGTCCATTTTGAAAAAAAAGGGAAAGTATCCGAACCGCTTTTCTCAATAACAAATGTTTGAGTAGTAACAGCACTTCCGGAAGTTGTTGATTCAGTATAAACACCGGTAACTTTTGAACCTGAGGTCGGAGACCAGTTAGTTTTCAAAGAAGTTTCCAAATTCACTAATGCAGTTAGACTGCCTGTTGCTGCTGTTCCGTTGTAATCAACTCCATATGCACCTGAAAATGCGTTAGCTAGTGTTGGACCAGGATTTAATCCAGTCGGTACTTCAGCTGTCCAAGTCAAGTCTGTGATTCTGTCTCCAACCATTCCATCCTGAGTTAAATCAAACCCAAGTGCAGCCTCCTTAGCAAGAATGTCAGTAAAGTCTACAGCTTGTGCAACTGATGCAGTTGCTTGAAGATAGGACTGACCTGCAACATCTGGGAAAACCCATTCTTTGTAAACAGGATTAGATGAAGTCCCACTCTTTTCAACAATAACTGATGTGTAATCCAACTGACCCAAGCTGTCATATGTTTCTATTGAGTAAACTCCAGTAACGCTTGCACCTGGTGAAACGACCCAATTTGTTCCAGCATTTGTCTTCAAATTTAAAACTTGTTTTAAATCACCTATTGAAGCACTTCCAGATGTATCAATTCCGTATGCTCCCGAAGCTGCTTTGACCAATGAAGGAGCACCCAATCTCGGAGCATCAGCAATTTGCAGTGTTAATTCAACTAATCTATCTCCTACTACTCCGTCATTTGTTAAATCAAAACCTAGAGAAATTTCTTTTGTAAGTATGTCAGTTAAGTCAATATTTTGCGCCACAGAGCTTGTCGCAACAGCAACCCCCGTAGCACTGCCTTGTAAGAAAGTCCATTGAGTGTATGTTGCAGAAGGATCAGAACCAGATTTTTCAAAAATATGTCCTCGAGTCTCTTGCTGACTCAAAGTGTTAACATCATAACTGATGTAGCCTCCAACGATTTCTGCTCCCGAGGTAATAGTCCAATTCGTTGTATTACTTGAAGACTCTAAGAACAATGTATTTGTTGTTTGTCCTGTGGTACCCTCTCCCGTTACATCAAGCCCATAAGATCCTGATTGAGTTCTTACAACTGTCGGTGCAATTGAAATCTTATCTGAAAAACCATCATTATCAGAATCAAAATTAAATTTGCCACCTAGAGTTATTACATTTGTAATCTTGTCCCCAATTACTCCATCACCCATGAGGTCAATTTTGTTTCTACTCTCAGCTGCACCCAAAAATGCCGTTGATACTGGGATAGCTATTATTGAAGTTGCTGTTGCAAAAAACGCGTTATTATCTAGGGTGAATTTCCAATTATTGTACGTTGGTGAAAGACTGCTACCTGATTTTTCAACAACAGTGATTGTTTGCTGGGCTGAAGAGGTTTGTTCCGCAAAAACACCTGATATTTCAACATTTCTTGACGGCTGCCATTTTGATCCTGAAGAGGTAACTAATACCTGAAGGCCTGAACTAATGTTGCTGGTTCCTGCAGGAAAATCAAGAGCATAATTACCAGATTGTACTTTTACTAGACTTGGTTCGGTATTATTTGAAAATACCTTTTCCAAAACCTGATCGCCGATTGTACCGTCGCCGTTTAAATCTACATTTTTGGATTGCTCCTCACCGATCAAATCTGAAACTGATAAAGCAGTTGGAATTGAGTTTGTTGCAGAAGAAACATTTAAATCTTTCTGATGGTTGAAAAGCCATTTTTGATATATTGGAGCATATGCAGTTCCACCCTTTTCAATAAGAGTGATTTGGGACATTCCAGCACTTACCTGAACTTCGTAAGCGCCCGAAATTTCCATGCTCCTTGATTCAGACCAGACACCACCTGTTGAAGTTTTTAGCATTACAAAAGGATGCACATCACCTACATTCGCACCTCCTTCAGAGTAGTCAAACCCGTAAAAATTCAAAGAGCTTTTAATAACTGCAGGAGTTATTATGATATCGTCAATAATGCCATCACCGTTTGTATCTTCTCTTCGCGAAGATGTCTGAACAAGAACACTTGTGATTTTGTCGCCTACGAGGCCATCTCCTGTAATATCAAAATTAAGTCCGCTTTCGATTGTAAGAAGTTCAAGTAGACTAGCTGAAACTGCAGTTGATTGATTAGTCTGGAGTGACAAAGATGAAGTCTGAGCAGAAAACGTCCAAGTACCGAAGGTAGGATTGGCAGTTGTGCCGGCCATTTGAGTAAGCACAAAAGTTTGAATACTTGATGCACTTGACGTAATTTCGTAAACCCCCACGGGATTAAATGAAGTTGATGCTGACCAAGATCCTCCGGTACTGTTTACAAGCAGTTTTCCTGAGGCCAACTCACCAACTTTCGGGGAAGAAACTGTATCTACCACATGGCTCCCAGAAGCTACCTTTACTAGACTTGGGGATTTTGTATCTGAAGCAGAAACAGATTGACCACCATCAGCAATTACGTTGGTTATCTTTAATCCTTCAACTCCTACTTGTGCATCACCTGTAATGTCGTAATTAAGTTTTACCTCTAAGGATTGAAGATCACTCACTGAGAAAGTTGCACTTGCTGAATTCCATACAGCAAACGCATTAAATGCTGAATACTCTGTGAAACTATAAACAGCATAAACTGAACCAAAACTATTTGAACTTAGAGTGTCATAAACGAGTTTAAAAACAGGATCCTTGTGATGACCTGGCATCTGGGTTGGTTGACTTGATGAACTAGCAGGATCATCTTCAACATATGCCCCTGTTAAAATATAAGTGCTGGGTGCCGAAAACGGTTGCAGTGTGCCTCCACTGTTTGAAACTCCAGCACTTGCAAGCATTAAATGATTTTGATCAAAGTCAATATCGCTGCCGGGTACAACATTTAATGCAGACTCTGCTGACTGAAACCAGTAAATTCCCTCAGCACTATTCTCAGAGATTACTGGAGACCTGGTCGATATGGATGTTTCCCCTGAGGCATGAGTAATGGTCTTGTAATAAGTTGTTCCATTAATGACTGCCGATGCACTAATTGTACTTACGTTACCATCATTGCTAACGTCTCTCCCAAAGGTTGTCTCAATAATTGTAGTATTTGTGGCAGTTACTTCGATTAACTCAACAAATTTAAATACTGGAATTGCCGTAGTCTGGGAAACCCCTAAAACATCTACTCCGCCCGGACTAAAATAATAAGGAGAACTAAAAACTTCCAAACCAGCTGTTTGAAAAGCAGACATAGGACCGGTTTGAAGTGTCTGGGCAGTGAAACCTGCATATATTTTACCGTTGTAGTGATCAGAAAAATGATAAGCATCATAATCAGCGCGTGTTGATGTCGTATTATATTTCCCCATTGCAGAGAAACCATCCTCGATCAATACCTGCGGAGTTATTGTGACTGTTCCGAACCTTAAATCGCTAGTTTCGTAAAAAGAGTATCCTAATGCTGCTGTAGAAGAAGCTAATTCATGATTAATTGTAGAGAGGAAAAAATGTTCATCCTTAGAGAAAAATCTTCCGTTGTTGTAAACAACTTCACTTGCTGTCACTTTATTAGATGCCATTGCGGTCCACAGTGAACCAACTGTTCCAGGTGTACCTACTCCAATGTAACTGCTGCTGTCTAAATCTTTATTAAGTTTGGCTTCTAAAAAATTAAAAGAAACAAGGTCAGAATTGTTTGCACTGGAAAAAAGAGTGAAAATTCCACCTGCAGTACTGGTAACTATTTCAGTTAAAGATGCTGTACTTTCGACAAGTTGAGTACCAGCATCATTTAAAACAAAATTTGTGAGAGTTGTAGCTGTTCCAGTTGATAGTCCGTCAGGATCAGTTAGAACACCGATAGTTAAATTTGCTGAACCTGAGAGTACAAATTGATTAAGACTATCATTATAATTATAGTGATAGTCATTCGAAACAATTGCACCATGCACCACATATGATGTTGCTGCACTCCAGACACTTCCTGCTGAGGTTTTTAAGGGAACTAACGCCTCTGTCAACCCAGTCTTTATTTTTGACTCCGCGTACCCTAGCTCGAAGAGATGACCACTACTGTTTTGCTCCATCTGAACAAATGTTGGATACCTACCATAGTCAGAAACAAGTTCATTTTTGTTTAAATCGACCAAATACTTCGATTCGACATTAACAAGACCTACTGGAGTAGTTGTCAAAGGAATGTTTGAATTTGCTTTAAAAGAATTTCCAGACTCGTCAAAAGCCCAAACAAATAGATTGTTATTGCTCGAATCTAGTGATTTTTCAATAACGAATAACATTGGGTCTCTAGATCCACTGGCAAACTCAGGACGTACAGGAGACTCTTCACGAACAACGTTGTAGATGAGATAACCAGAGGTTGGAGACCAATCATCACCTGCGGAAGTTAATAAATTTAATGATTCATTACGACCGGAATCGACGAAACCGTAAGTTACGCTGTTACCATATGATTGCTGATCTAGTGTTCCCGCACTATCCCTGAACAATACAGTCATTAAAAATCAATCTCCAACCGTTAATTTTGCTAGCATAGCGAATACTTTTAAATAGAGGAAAAAATGCAATTTGACACCTTTAAATCGACTTTTTACTAAAAAACTTGAAATTCAACCTTTTTTATATAAAAAAGTAAAAATTTCGCTATTTTTAATAAAAGAAAATTACCATAGATTAAATAAAATAATAATTCTTTTTCACAATTCATTTTGAAAAATTTGGAGTAAGTTTTGAAATTCAAAATACCTAAAAAACAATCTTTCATTAATTCTTTTTCTGTTTCAGTCAGATGGGGTGATATGGATGCCTTGGGCCATATCAACAATACAATGTATTTTAGGTACATGGAAAGTTCTCGAGTTGAGTGGCTTACGGAAATGGGTCTGAAACTTGGCTATGAAAACGAGAGTTTTGTTTTGGCAAACACAATGTGTAATTTTATTTTACCAATTAGTTATCCGTGCACTGTTAACATAGACTCTTATGTTACAGAAATTACCAATACTAGAATGGACGTGTTACACGAATTTATCGATCCAAAAAATAAAAATAAAAAATTCGCTGTTGGTTTAGCAACTTGTGTTTGGGTAGACTTGTTGGAAGGCAAAGCCATTGCATTGCCTGAAGTTATTAAAAATAAATACGATATTTAATGAGTGAAATGATTTTTTTTTTAAAATGCGTTGTATGCCATGGTTGATTTTCATAGTGTAATTGTTGGTGGTGGAGTTATTGGTTTGGCTATCGGTCGAGCTTTGTCTATGTCTGGAAAAGAAACACTTGTTCTTGAAAATGCTTCAAGACATGGAACGGGCACAAGTTCTCGAAATAGTGGTGTTATTCACGCAGGTATTTACTATCCTAAGAATTCTCTTAAAGCAAAACTATGCGTAAGGGGAAAGGAACTTTTATATGAATATGTCAAATCCCATAAAGTACTATACAAACAACTTGGTAAATTGATAGTTGGACAATCAGTTGATGAAGCTAAATTACAAACAATTAATGAAAAGGCGATAAATAACGGCGTTGATGATCTAAGGTGGTTATCAAAAAAAGAAATTACAAAAATGGAGCCTGAACTCAATGTTTCCCAAGCTCTTCTTAGTCCATCGACAGGTATTGTAGATGTGCACAGTTTAATGCATGCATATGAAGGTGATCTGATAAGTAACTTGGGACAAATTGCAGTGAAAAGTAGATTTTTAAAAGCAGAACAAACAAAACAAAATTTTCCTGAGTGGAAAGTGTGGGTGACTTCCTCTGAAGAAAGTGAAGCGATGACATTTAGTTGTAATCAGTTAATTAATGCGGCAGGACTAGACGCAGATGCAGTTGCAAACCAAATTCAGAGTAATAAAAAAGTTGATGTGCCTCAAATATACTACGCAAAAGGCAACTATGTTTCGCTTACAAAATCTTGTCCTTTTAATCACCTTATATACCCAACTCCTGTTCCTGGTGGTTTGGGAACACATTTAACTCTTGACATGGGAGGGCAAGGGCAATTTGGGCCAGATGTTGAATGGCTTGGCCCAGTTAACAGGAGAAGATTACCTGGATCATCATTTGAATCCATCAACTATAATGTTGACGAGAGTAAGCTCGAAAAGTTTGCAGAGGATGTTCGCAGGTGGTGGCCCTCGATCAATGTCAAAGATTTAGCACCGGCATACTCAGGAGTAAGGCCAAAATTATCTGCCCCTAATGAACCAGCTTCAGATTTTTACATTGAGGGGCCAAATCAAAGCAAAATAGCCGGTTTAATTCAGCTATTTGGTATAGAATCACCAGGATTAACTGCATCACTTGCAATCGCTGAGCATGTTTTAGAGATATCAAATGATCAACAAATATAATAATACAAGCATTAATGAAATCTAGAAGAAGATCCAAAAAGAAAATCAGGTATATTTCTTTTTTTACTCATTCAATCATGCTTCTAATCGGGTTTACTTTTGGAATTTACTTGCTGCCAATCATAACTGCTCCTGAAATTCCAACTAAAGAGGAATTTCAAAAAGCAATCGATAATGCTGAATATGAGACTTTTTTCGTAAAAGATCTTTCTGGTAGTAATCTTATTTATTGGGGTAAAGGCCAACTTTCATTATCTAAAAATACGATAGCATTTCAGGGTAAAATTTCTCCCGGTGCCACTTATAAATTGTATTTGACAAAAAAATTTATTCAAACTAAAAACGAGTTTTTAAAAATCAAAGATCAATCTTTACCTGTCGGCTATGTAAGATCATTCAACGGTTTTATTATTAGAACTGATCAAGATCTTGATTTAGCTTCTTATAATAGTGTTGTAATTTGGTCCGAACTATTTTCCTCATTTATTACTTCTGGAAAATATCGATAAAGTTTCAAACAAAAAATTTTTCTGCACTTAACAGCAGATAAAAAATATGAAAACAGAAACTCAAAGATCTAAATTTATTACTTTATTTGCTTTAATTATCTCTGGTGAAATGATATTTTCACTTCCTTTCCACCTAACAAGATATTTTCGACCTACTATCTTGGAAACTTTCAATCTTACTAACGCAGAACTAGGTGATGCATTTGCTGTGTATGGGATTACCGCCATGCTATCTTATTTTCCAGGGGGACTTTTAGCTGACAGATATCCTATTAGAGTGCTAATGGCAGGTTCACTCTTTGCGACTGGTTTGGGGGGGCTTTATTTGCTTACTATACCGAGCGGACTCAACCTTTCTTTACTCTACGGCTATTGGGGAATAACATCTATTTTGTTTTTTTGGGCGGCTTTAATAAAAGCAACACGGCAATGGGGTGGGATTTTTTCACAAGGTAAAGCATTTGGGTTTTTAGACGGAGGTAGGGGCCTGGCTGCTGCCTCATTTGCCATTGTAATCGTTTGGATTTTTTCAACGTTGCTTCCTGAAAACAAAGATCTAATATCCAACTCAGATAGGTTATTCGCTCTTAAAACTGCAATAATTTACTATGTTTTTATAACAATACTAGCTGGATTTGTGGTTTGGTTTGTACTCCCTAAAGAAAGGTTTTTTAAAGA
>NHHF01000047.1 GCA_002171155.1 Betaproteobacteria bacterium TMED156 | reverse complement strand
GAAAGTAAAAATAATTTATTAGATGTATACGTTATTAAAATAGATGAGGAAAGTTCTAAAAAAGCAATTGAAGTTTTTGAAGTATCGGTACTTTAATTAAGTTCATTTTAAAAGGGAAAAAAATGTTATTTTTTGATTTATTTTTTAAAAAAAAATTAAACAAAAAACATACTAGTCTTAAAACTCATAAAACTGATGAGTTTGCTGACAGAATTTCTGTTGAATTAACTACAGCAGCAGTTGAGGCAATTACAGAGATACTACAGCTTAAGGAAGGTAAGTACTTAAAAAGTATTTTAGAAGAAAGTTTTTTTCCTTTGCAGTCACTTGTTTTTATACCTAGTGATTTTCAAACTGCCAAATCAGTAGAAGAATTTATTAGAATCCATAAAGCTATTGATAAAAATTTTAAAAATAGTTTTTTGCGAGGGGTTCTGCAATCAGAATATTGCTCAAATAGAGGTGGAACAGTTATTGTAAGTGAAGATTTTGTACCTGAAATCCAGTTGGATGAAAAAAGTATCGAAAACCGTTCAGATGAAGAGAATTTCCAAATTTCTTTAGGAGGAAGAAAAATTCTCTTCAGAGCTGAAGCAATACTAGGTACTCCTATTAGGAAGGAAGTCTTCGTACAGTCAAATAATCTACGCCAATCCCATCATAATGTCTTGGACCAAAAAAAGAGGAAAAAAGCAAAATTATTAATTTCTGATGGTGATGGACACAGAGAGGTAGATGTAGTCGTTCCTTTTATAATTGGAAGAGTGCCAGGAAAGGATTGTTTGGACTATGGTGTGGAGCCAATTCATATTAATGCTAAATTTGTTTCACGAAGACAAATGTTTATTTTTGAAATGATAGAACAGGTTTTTTGTTTAATTCCAGAATCAGCTAGTTTGACATGTTCAACACTTAATGGAGAAAGACTAAAACCTGGAAAAGTTTATTCCATAAACTCTCATACTGGCGATCGGTTTTATTTTGGAGTTCCACTTGACCATGACGGTCCAATAACTGGCAATACTGATCCAAGTGAATTTCCAATTGTTGAAATTATATTTGACAAGAATTTTAAACCAACAACTGGAACTCCCTTACCAAAAATTGATAAATAAATATGATTGAATATGGTTCTAAAATTAATTTGACTAATTCAGGTTTAAAAGGCTTTGATTCTTTTTTTTCAACCAAAAACTGTTTTGTACTGTGTGATGGAGCAAATAGTTGTGTTAATGGAGGCATTTTTGCCGAGAATCTCTCAAAATCAGTAGCTTTAAATTGGTCATCTAAAAAAAAATTATTTGGTAATAGAAAGAAATATCTATATTCATTTCTTTTACATGAACATAAAAACTATTTGTCTAAAAAGCTAGATGCAGCCTCGACATTAGTAGCTCTTGGCATATTTGACGATAATTTTGAAGTTTTTTCGGTAGGGGATAGCTACGCAGAAATTTATTTTAGGTCTAACACGAAAAGTTGGATGAAAATATTCTCAATGCCTAGAGACATTAACTTAAATGGAGATCCTTGGCAACTAATAGGATCAGATGTTTTTGAAAAAATAAATTATAAAAATTTTAATGATCTAGGAACATATTGTATCTTTCTACTTACGGACGGAGCTGGAAATTATTTACAGGACAAAAATTTACTAAGAATACTGAATACTATTGGTGACAAAACACCTGATTCCTATGACTTAAACTATTTATCAACGGATTTAGCATTTGAAGCAAAGTTAAACGGCAGCAATGATGATATTTCAGTTGTTACATTGTTTGTGACTATGTGAATAATAATGATAAATTTTAATCACACAAAATCGTTTGATGAACAATACTCGCAATCAAGAGAGGCTCAATTAATTGAGTATTTGAATCAAAGGGGTGCATCTGTACCAAAATTAATTTCGAATAATCCTTTGCATAGAAAAATAGAAATGGAATTTGTTGGAAAATCATTAGACAAAATTTTTATTGATTATAAAGGTGATGAAATTAATCAAGATGTCTACGCTTTTAGATTCCTTAGGAATTCGATAAAATTAGGGGTAAAAATAGCTGATCTAAAGGTATGGCATTATGACCTGGCTCTTAGGAATTTTACTGCTTTTGATGATTGTCTTAGTAAAAGTGAAACTGTTTATCTAATTGATTTTGGTGTTGCAGTTTCAAGATTATTCCCCTTGCAAAAACCATTATGGTTAAGACCAGACTCAAACATTCATCATAAAGACTTAGTCTATGCATTAGAAAGAGATTGGAAAATTTTTTTTAAAAAAAATGAACTTGATACTCCCAAAATAATTGATAGTGAATTTTCTATACCCATTCAAAATTATATAAATTACTGGCATCATAATTTCTTCGTTCAGGAAATACAAAATCCTTTATGCATTATTAGTCATAGTATAGGAATTATGGTTGATGACTTTGTAAATAAATACTCTATTTTGATAAAAAATTTATCAAAAGTTCAACAAATAGAATTAAACATTAATTCTAAATCCTTAAAAAATTTAAACTCTAATGATGAAGCAAAATTTAGAATTAATGAATTGGTTAAATATTTAGATATACTTATTCTTGATCTAGAGATTTTGACAGGATTAACTCCAAGACCTAGTCTTCAATTTAAAAATAATAAAGATCATTCATTAGAAAATTTTAAAGATTCTATTTGGTCTATAGAAAATAAAAGATGGTGGATATATATTAAAAATTTAAAGGTAAATTCTATAATATTTTTGATGACTGTTTTCTGTTTTTTTTATGTCGACCATGTATACAGTCAAAAAAATATTTTATTATCTGAAAGAGGCTTTTATATTTCGTTAATTGCAATAACTTTGTCGCCATTTACTTTAATTTCACTATTTTTACATAATAATTATAAAATATTTTTTAGAACTTTCATTACAATAGAAATTTGTTGCTTAGCTTACTTTTTATATGAATTAATATTTGGTAACTAATTTAAGTTTTTGTGAATTAGGTTAATATTTTATTTTCTATATGATGTTTAAAAGTTATATTTTTTTAGCCTCACAAGTATTATCTTTGATATTTTTTGAACCATTGGTTAAAGAGAAAGATTCACACTCTTTTTCTTTTTCAAAGCAATAGCTGATATGTGTATTGTCCGGCTGTTTTGCACACCACATGACTTCAGTTGATATTTCTACTGGTAAAAAAACTAAAATTCCAATTAGACTTGATATCATAGTCAACTCTTATTAATTATTTATTAACCTTTTCAGTACAATTATAGAATCGGAATACTTGGATGAAACTTAAGTGAATAGTGGTAGAAGAATGTTTGGTATTGTTTTAATAGCCACAACTATTTCAGCCGTTGGTGGATGGGCTGGGTATTATGTTTATCAACAAAGAAGAAAATATGTTAAGCAAAAGAGAAGAGAACGAAGAAGAGCATACAGAGGTTCCAACTCTATGAGAAAAGGGTCAGGGAAAAGAGCAGGTGATGCGGTTGATGCTTGGAAAGATCAATTTAAAAAATAAATTAGTAAATTTTAATTTTTAAGCCATTGAGCATTTAAAGATATTGCCCAATTAGCTTGATTAGATTGATTCAACAAAGTTGATAAAATCCTATGAACTCCTTGCCTGTTAACTGAAAGTTTTACATTTGTTCTATCTTTCATGTGAAAAATAATTTGCCATAAACTTCCCTGATTGATTTCTATAGAATGGCACATTTGAACGGTGTTGTTTTGAACTAAATCCATATCCGCTTTTTTCTTGGGTGTTGGATCAGAAGGCTTTTCTTTAGCTTGATTGTATTCTTCTGATAATATTGCGGCAGGAGTTAATGATATTTCAGTATTTTTTACTTGATGTACTTCCGTGGAATTTTCAAGAAGCTTAACTAATTGTGAGCAAGTTTTTTTACATAAAAGTCTTGTAATCCAAATTTTGATTTCTCTACCATTTGAGTCAATCAATCTTGACCAAAGCCTGTCCTCACTATCAGAATAGCCAAACGTAATGGAAGAAGTAATTTCGTTGATAACATTCCCTTTTGATCCAGTATGTAATAGAGATACTAATTAAAAAATAAAGGTTTAAAAAAAGAATTCATAAATTTAATAAGTGGTAGGCCGGGCGGGGTTCGAACCCACGACCAATGGATTAAAAGTCCACTGCTCTACCAGCTGAGCTACCGACCCACTATATTAAATACTTTATATTGAGATCATGAGCTAGGTCAAATATGATTTACTTCAAACTTTATCTTGCATATAAAGTATACCTAAATATGTACCTAAATAAATGGACAATATTGTAATTATAGAACTAATAGATAAAAATGATATACCACTTAAACCATGTCCAATTGAACATCCTACCGCTATAACTCCTCCTATCCCCATTAAAACTCCACCAATAGTATGGTGGAAAAAGTCTTGTGAAGAAATAAATCCTTCAACTTTAAATGTATTTTGTTGTAGTGCTGAAAAATTTGATCCAAATAATGTTCCGATAACCAAACATATTCCAAAGGTGACTTTTTTACTGCTATCAGTCCAATACATTAATAATTCCGCAGAGTATGCTAAGGGTCCAACATAAGTAAAAGACTCCAATGAGTTGGAATTAGTACTTAAATATGCATATTCAAGAGTATTTGGATGTTCTTCAATGAATCCTACGTTACCAGTTATAAACCAGCCAAATGGAATTAAAAAGCCCAACACCACAGATAGAATATATTTTTTCTTAGGCAATCTTAAAATTTTTTTTTCATTTAAACCATCAAAAAATAATAATATAAACAACAAAAATAAACTTAGGATAATAAAAAAAATACGAATTTTGTTTTCATCACCGAAGAAAATTGAAAAAATCGATATCAAATCGATATATTGGGGAAAAGTAAGGTTAATTTTTTCAAAAAAATTTACCCTAATAGGAGCCAATAAACCCCTTAAAGTAACAATTGCACTTATGGAAATAGTTAAAATAACAACAACTGCCTTAAGGTTCCCCTCACCAATTCTTATTAGTGCTCTGCTTCCACAACCAGAAGCTAAAACCATTCCAAAACCAAATAATGCTCCTCCAACCAAATTTGAAAACCAATAAACCTCACTGGTGGAAATTACAGTGGAATCAAGCCTGATAGCATTAAATAAAATTAAAATCTGGGTGGATGCTATTGCCGTTAAACATGCAACAATCCATATTTTTATTCTAATGAGATTCTTGTAAATTAGGAAATCAGATATGGCACCTAAAATACAGAATCTAATTCTTTGTCCTATAAAACCAAACATGGTACCGAGAAAAAAGCCACCTATTACAACAACATTTTTTAACTGAACGATCTCCATTAATTATAATTTCTCGGGTGTAAGCTGCTTAATTCTCTCCCTTGCAGTCAGAGCAGCATCGGAGGAAGGTGCTCTTTTTATTAATGATTGAAGAGTTTTGATAGCATCTTTTATTTTTCCAGCTTCAGTTTGACTTGCAGATAAAGTTAGCATTGCATCAGGTAGTTTTGGATAGTTTAGATGATCTTTTTCAATACTTCTGAGGGTAACAATTGCTGAATTATGGGCCTGTACTGCGTAGTAAGCAAGTCCTTTTGCATGAAGAGCGTATGCTGTTAAAGATGATTCTTTGTATTTTTTATTGAATTTTTCAAAAAGTTGTATTGCAGCAGAATAATTACCAGATGCCATCATCTCAGAGGCTTCTTCATACATTTGTTTTTCAAAGTTACCTACTAAAATTTCTCGACCTGAGACTATTACAGCTTGAGGTTCTAAAGAGGATATTCGAGATTTAATAGTGTCCATTGTTTCCTCTAACATCTTTAATTTATCAGTAAAAATCTCATTGTATTGTTGAGTCTCCTCTCCAAATCCTCTAAATCTTGCAAGTTCAGAATTAAGTTGTTCAATATCATTTACCAATTTAAGTCTTCCTTGTTTGGAAGATTGAATTTGTTCATTTAATTGATTCGTATTTTTTTCTAATTTTTTTTCTATAGTATTCAACTTTTCTCTAATCTGTAAAATTGCTCTTCTTGCTTCTTCATCTTCCAGAAAAGCAATTGATTCTGAACTAAAAAAATATATTGGAAAAAAGATTAAGATAATAAAAACTTTTGATTTACTAGCAAATATTCTTTTCATAAAACTCTCACTTAATTGTTAAATCAGCTCTTCTATTCTTTTCCCAAGCCTGAGGTGATGAACCAATTGCAATTGGTTTTTCTTCTCCGAAACTAATACCGTCAAGTCTTGTTCTTGAGACACCTAAAAGCTCAAGAGCTCTAAGAACTGCCTCTGCTCTTTTTTGACCAAGTGCTAAATTATATTCTGTAGTTCCTCTCTCATCGGAGTGTCCCTCGACAAAAAGGTTGTAGCTGGGGTTCAGTTTCATAAGTTCATAAGCTAGTTGAATTAACTCCTGATATTTATCTTTGATTTTGAAATCATCATAGTCAAAATAAATAGAGGGTTCATAAGATTCATATAGAGCTAACTTAGTTTCAATTGCTCTTTTTTTTTCTTTATTAAATGGTTTAATCGTTTTCTCAATAATTTTATTTTTTTCAGAAGGTTGAGTCGAAGACCGATCATCTATAATTGCATCTTCTATTGGTGCAACACCTACTTCATTTTCAGTTACATTTTCGTCCAAGCTAATCGATGAACAACTAAAAACTAAAAATAAGCTAAACAAAACAAAAATTTTTGACAAAACATTCTTAACTAAAATACAACTAATTTTACTCAGATTCTGACTTTCACCGGTTAGCATTACTTTTCCTTTCAATTCAACTTCAAAGAAAATCTGTTAAATGTATAAAAAAATTAAGGTAATTTGCCCCAGGCTGGACTTCTAATATTTCCAGATTCCATAGTTATCCTAGTTTTGACCTTACCATCCACTGACACTGCTGAGAGAATTTCTTTTCCACTAATTCTGCTCGAAAAAATTAACCATCGGCCATTGGGAGCAAAACTAGGAGAATCGTCTTTTGGGCCACCGCTCAAAATCATCTCCTCTTTCGAATTTAAGTTCATAATTGCTATTACAAAATCTCCTTCTATTGAAGTTACGTATGCTAAATAGTTACCATTTGGACCTGCAACTGGTCTGGCATTAAATTTACGATTAAAAGTGATTCTTTTCGGATATCCATTTCCACTGGAATTAATTCTGTAAATTTGTGGGCTTCCACCTTGATCGGAAGTGTAATAGAGGTACTGTCCATCATGCGAATAATTTGGCTCAGTATTTATAGCTCTTACCTTGGTAATTCTTTTGAGATTCTTGCCATTTTTGTCTGCTGAGTATATTTGTGAGGAACCATCTTTGGTTAAAACAAAAGCGAGTTTTCTTCCATTTGGAGACCATGTCGGTGAACTATTAGAACCTTTATAGTTAGCGATAATGTTTCTTTTTCCTGTCGATAGTGTATGAGTAAAAACTGTTGGTTTACCTGTTTCAAAAGAAACATATGCAAGCTGGTCACCTTTTGGTGACCAAGCTAGTGAAATTAGAGACTGAGAAGACTCTAGTGCGGGTCTCTCATTATGTCCATCAGAGTCTGAAACTATCAGTAAATGCCTATTTTTTTTTCTTATGACATATGCTAGCCTAGTTGAAAAAAAACCAGGTTCATCAGTTAATGATTCTAGAATAAAGTCAGAAATACGATGGGCGATTGTTCTAGCCTCATTTTTCTTGTCTTTTGTTTCTAGTGATAAGCCACCAAGATCAATTGACCTTAGAGTGTCCAACAATCTAAATCTGATCGTAATATTTTCTTTACTTTTATCTAAACTGATATCACCGATCAGCAATGCGTGAGTCCCGAGATTACGCCACTTATCAAAAAAAACATCTGAAATATCGACATTTGTATTTAATGCTGGATTAAGTGGTGGTAGAGGAAGAATATTAAAGGATGCAGTTCTTCTTAAATCTGATTGAATAACATCATTAATAATTTGACCAAAATTTTGTTCATCTTTCGAATTTGTTTCAAATGGAGCCAATGCAATGGGAATTTGTGTTTGGCCAACTCCAGTTATGTCAATTCTTAGTGATTGACCAAGAAGAGAGGAAAAATTACATGCTAAAAAAACAAAAAAAATATTGTGAGTCAAAAATTTTGTAAATTTCATTGCATTTCTTTTAGTGTTTTTAATTGTTTTAATATTATACGTTTAGGTAATTATGATAAAAAGTATTAAATGTATTTAATCTCTTGGTCTAAAGCTTAGTTCAAGAGAATCAGGCGCACGCTTTTTTTTGAGGTTTAATATTTCTTTTTCGGATGGGTCTGGAAGAGGAACAGATCTTTCAATTGCATTAGCTACAGCTGTATCCCAATTTTGGTTACCACTTGATTTAATTTTTTCAACTTTTTTTAACCCTTCAACTGTTCTTGTAACCTTAAAAATGACCTCTGGATTTCTATTGGTCTTAGTGATGTCGAATACTATTTTTCGTCTAATTGAAGATCTTATTCTTTCAGAATAATTACTTAACTGACCCGTTCTTGTTCCTATATCTGACCCCCCTGTAAGTCCAGCTTGTTTTTTTGAGTCTAATCCATTGTCATTAATTTTTGCATTAATATCCAAACCCGACAAACTCTTTTTTAATCTCTCGAGTTCTGCACTTCTTTGTTTTAAGATAAGCTTAGCTTTTTCCTTAGCTAATTTTTCTTTTTTAGCTTTTTCCTTAGCTAATTTTTCTTTTTTAGCTTTTTCCTTAGCTAATTTTT
>NHHF01000046.1 GCA_002171155.1 Betaproteobacteria bacterium TMED156 | reverse complement strand
TTAATATTCTATTTAAAACAATACACTAAATGACGGTCAAACGAATTGAAAGAATGAAATGAAAAGAAAAACTTATAGTCCTTATGGAATTATCTCCACTAGATTAAAGAAAATAAAATTAGCCCTAAAAAACTCATTATTAGATGAAGAATTACTTGCAGACCTCGAATCTTGTATTTCCATGTCCGATGGAGCAGAAAAATATACTGAGCAAAATACTACAGCTGAATCAATAAATCTAAAATATGTTTCAGAATACACATCAAATCATGATTGGAGTAAAGCTTATGATAAAAAAAAGTCATCCGGATTTTTAGGAAGTCAGATGTTATGTGGGCATGTTTCTGGGCAATTTCTTAAAATGCTTGTGAAAATAGTGAAGGCAAAAAATATTTTGGAAATAGGAATGTTTAGTGGCTATTCAGCTTTAGCTATGGCAGAGAGCCTTCCAGCTAATGGCAAAATTATAGCTTGTGAAAATAACCAGTACGCGATTGATATTGCGAATAAACTTTTTAAAAAATTTGGAGAAAAAAGGATTTATGTAAAAAAAGGTTCTGCTATTGTAAGTTTAAATGACTTATATAAAGGAGAAAGTACGTTTGATTTTGTGTTTATAGATGCTACTAAGAGTCAATACCCACAGTACTTAAATCTTCTTATAAAAAATAAACTTATCAAAAAACATACTTTAATTTGTATAGATAATACTTTTCTTCAAGGAAAAGTTTTTTCAACTCACGAAACTCAGAATACATCAAGTAGAGTTATGAGAAAATTTAACTCAGACCTTGTAAAAAATCCAAATTTTCATACAGTGATGCTACCTCTGAGAGACGGTTTTACTCTTTTGAGACAGAACGATTATGCTGAAGCGAAAAAAAAATATTGAAATTTATCGCAGATGTCTTTTTAATATTTCACCTTAGTATTGTAATATTTATAACATTAGGGTTTTTCTTAATTCCTATTGGATACAAATTTGGGTGGAAATGGATAAAAAACAAAAGAGGAAGAAAACTTCATTTAGGTTTAATCTTTTTAGTTTTTTTTGAATCATACTTTGGAATAACCTGTCCATTAACCAGAATCGAAAACTTCATTCGTAACGAACAAAATCATGAATCATTCATAAGTTATTGGATTTTTAAATTATTATATTGGAATTTTTCGCCATCTTTTTTTATTGGCGTTTATTTTTTATGTTTGACATGGACGTTTATCATGTGGAAATTATTTCCACCAAACAAAGAAAATTAGAATCAGAACCCAACTTTATTTGATTTTTACAGGTCTTTTTTTAATAAAATAACAAATAGACTTGATGCCCACGCGCAAAAAAAAGACCCAAAACAACCAATCCCAAAAATATAAAAAAACCCAAACTCATTTATAGCCTCCCCCCATAAATATAGAAATAAAATTAAATAGAACAAAAAAAAGAATAAAAAAAATTTTTTAGTTTTGAGTTTTTCTTCTTCAAAGGATTCTATGTTGCTTTTTTTATCATTCACAAGTTTTAACTTTGATTAAAATTTAGTCATACTTTGAGCAGGTTCCAAAAGTAACAAAATCAGCTTGATTGCCATTCATAATAAATGAATGACTGTGCATAGGATAAATTGAAAATCTTTCTTTGTTGTTTGAAAAATGAATTATTTCGTCAATAACTTCAGGAATGCCAAGTTGACTGCCATCAAAATCTATGCAAGTAATTCTTCCATTGCTGGCAGAAAGTAGTTGTTCATTTCTTTTTTTTGGTACCAAAGATACAGTTTTACAAGTAAAAAGTTCATTTAATTTAATTATTTTACCATTAGCACCAAGAACCTTTTTTTGATAGGTTAGCTCAGAATAGTCTTCATTAAATGTAAATATAAATTTGCCTGAATCACAAACGTCAGCCCTCCAAATATTATCAATTTTTCTAATACACATCGTAGCTTGACCGGAACAATAATATACATTATCACTTAACAAGTTGTTAAAAGAAAGTGAAAGAAAAAATAATAAAAATATTTTTTTCATTTTTATGTATTGGCTGAAACTAATCTAAGTCAATTGATTCTTAACAAAAAAATTCTCAGATGTAAAAATAAAACGTAAAATAATATAAAAATAACTGGATAATTCAGTGGAATTAACACCTACTCAAAACTACAACTTCAAAAGCTTAAAAAAACAATTAAAACAATTAGATAGTGGCGTCCCCAAGGGGATTCGAACCCCTGTACCCACCGTGAAAGGGTGGTGTCCTAGGCCTCTAGACGATGGGGACTTTAACTTTAAAATCCATTTACAATTATTATATGTTAAAAAAGTTAACAAAACTTTGTTTAAACCTTTTTTTTGGTGGAGCTAAGCGGGATCGAACCGCTGACCTCTTGCATGCCATGCAAGCGCTCTCCCAGCTGAGCTATAGCCCCAAGTATTCAAGTTTAACACGGAGTAAATTTTGAAAAAATATGATTATATTTTAAATAACGTCTCACTGCCTCAGTACAATTCGTTTACACCAAGTGATGCAGAAGAATTTGTGGAAAACTTAATTATTGAATGTAATAATATTGTTTCACAAATAATAAATTTTGAAAATAACAAATCGTGGGAAAATTCTTTTGAACCTCTTTCTATGAAATGTGAGAAGCTTTCAAGAGTTTGGTCAACTGTTCATCACCTCAGCGGAGTAATTGATAGTCCTGAATGGAGAAAGATTATTAATGACAAAACTGCAACTGTTACTGAGTTTTGGACGGAGTTGAGTCAAAATTCTGAATTGGCAAAAATTACCGAAGAATTAGCAAAAGATGATTCTGTAAACCAATACAGCAATCGAATGAAAGTTATTGAAAATGCACTGCGAGATTTTAAACTTGGAGGTGCGACTTTAGATGCAAAAGAAAAAAAAATTTTTGTAGGTTATGAAAAAAAGTTGGCTATTCTATCTCAAAAATTTTCAGAAAATATTCTTGATAGTACTAAAGCTAGTTTTATTCATCTTAATGATGATGATAATCTTACAAATCGTCTGAGTGGTCTTCCAGAATATGTCAGGAATCAAGCAAAAAAAACTGCAGAAAAACAAAAACTTGGTGGTGTAGTTCTAACTTTACTAGCTCCATGTTTATACCCTACATTAAGATATTCAAATGATAGATCTCTGAGATTTTCACTCTACAGTCTACATTCTAGGAAAGCCAGCGAAATTGCTGAAGAGGGAAGTCAATTTGACAACGGTAGCGTGATGGCTGAAATTATAAAAAATAAATATAAAAAAGCTAAATTACTTGGATTTAAATCACCAGCTGAAATGTCTTTAGCATCTAAAATGGCAGACTCGCCAGAACAAGTTATAAAATTTTTATCAGATCTAGCAAAAGCTGCAAGACCTTTTGCAGTCAAAGATTTAGAGAATTTAAAAAAATTTGCTTCTGCCAAGTTAGATATAAATAAAATTGAACCATGGGATTTTGAATTCGTAAGTGAGAAACTTAGAAAGCAGGAGTTTAACTATTCTGATGATGAACTTCGAGAATATTTTCCTATAAAAAAAGTATTACAAGGATTATTTGACATAACCAAAAAACTTTTTAAATGTAAAATCGATAATTTAAATAATAGGGATAACAAAATTGTATGGCACGAAGATGTTTTGTTATTTGAAATATCAAAAAATAATGCTTTAGTTGGTCATTTATTTATGGATCTATTTGCTAGAGAAACAAAAAGGTCTGGAGCTTGGATGGATGACAGTCGTGGGCGTTATGTAACAGAAAACAAATCACAAAATCCAATTGCATTAATTAATTGTAATTTCTCTCCACCTGATGATAGTGGTAACTGTTTCTTAACCCACGATGAAGTTTTAACTCTCTTTCACGAATTTGGTCACAGTCTCCATCACTTAATGACAAAAATTGATGAAATAGATATATCTGGTATCAATGGAGTGGAATGGGATGCTGTTGAGCTGCCTAGTCAATTTATGGAAAACTTTTGCTGGGAGTATAAAAATCTTAAAGCTTTAACATCACACAGAGAGTCTGGGTTGCCAATTCCTCATGAATTGTTTGAAAAAGTGTATAAAGCTAAAAATTTCCAAAGTGGGTTGCAGATGTTACGTCAAATCGAATTTTCTTTATTTGATATTAGAATCCATCACGAATTACCTAATATTACTAACCATACAAATGAAAAAATAATTTCTAAAATATATATGGTTTTAGAAAAAATACGTGATGAAGTTTCACTTATTGTTCCACCAAGCTTTCAAAGATTTCCTCAAAGCTTTTCCCATATTTTTTCCGGAGGTTATTCTGCAGGCTATTACAGTTACAAGTGGGCTGAAGTCCTTTCAGCTGACTGTTATTCAGTTTTTGAAAATAAGTCAGATAAAGAACAAGCCATCTTAGGGCAAAAATTCTTTGAACAAATTTTGTCAAAAGGAGGTTCTAGGCCTGCAATAAAATCGTTCATGGGATTTATGAATAGGAAACCAAGCTCTGATGCACTCATGAAACATAGTGGGCTTATAAATACCAATTAAGTCAGCAATGAATCAATCTCATTACATTTGTAAAATTGCATGTTGGAACGTAAATTCAATCCGTTCGAGGAAAGATCACATTATTGATTGGATCAATCAATTGGCCCCTGACATACTAGCTTTACAAGAAACAAAGGTTCGTGACGAAGATTTTCCTGAAAAAATCTTTTTTGAAATTGGTTACGGTGTTATCTATTTTGGACAGCCTTCATACAACGGTGTAGCCATCGCTTACAAAAAATCAAGTTTTCAAGATCCAACAAATATTAATAAAAATATTCCAGAATTACTTGATAATCAAAGCAGACTAATTTCAGGATTGTTTACAGACAAAAGAACTGGAAGTGAGATTAAGATTATATGTATTTATGTTCCTAACGGATCTGACATTGGTACAGAAAAATTTTTCTATAAATTAAATTGGTTGAAATATTTTCTAAAATTTATTAAAGAAGAAAAAAGAGAATTTTCAAATATCTGTGTCCTTGGGGACTTTAATATTGCTCCAAGTGATATTGATGTTCATGACCCAGCAAAATGGAAAAATAAGATACTTTGTTCCATGGAAGAAAGATCATGTTTTCAAGATATATTAGAACAAGATTTTTTTGACTCTTACCGTTTTCACAATCAGGATTCAGGGTCTTATTCTTGGTGGGATTATCGTCAAGCATCCTTCAGAAGAAATCTTGGATTAAGAATTGACCATATACTTTTAAGCGAAACTTTGAAAAATTCTTGTGTGAATTCGGGTATTTCTATTAAACCAAGAAAATTGGAAAAACCGTCAGATCATGCACCTTGCTGGACTGAAGTAAATTTGTGAGCGCTAAAAATTCAGATTTAAATCTTTAATCTTTCTAGTAATTGTATTTCTTCCAACATTAAGCAACTTTGAAGCTTCAAGCTTTCTGCCTCTGGTATGTTCTAGAGCAACATCATAAATTATTTTTTCAAATTCTTTAGACCAATAATTATAACTTGTCATTTCGGATTGTCTTTTTTCAGAATTAAATATTTTTTTAAGGCTTTGTTTTAATAAATTTTTCCACTCTTCATCGAGCATTAAAGAGTCTTCATCCTTTTTAAAATTACTGTCGTTAACATTCTTGTATTTAATTTGTTCTATTCTTTCTTTTACAGATGGAGATTGCAGAGAAAAATTTCTAACGTCAGATCCATAAAACTTGACTTCATCTGGTAAGTCAGCTAACCCAATTTTTGAACTTGGCCCCATAACAGTAAGCCAATGACAAATATTTTTTAATTGTCGGACATTTCCGTTAAATGAGAAGTTTTTTAAACAATCAATCGCTGCTTTTGAAAGAAACTTTCTTTCAACAGATAAATCATTCGCGCAATTATCAAGAAAGTGATCTGCTAATAACTCAATATCCTCAGATCTTTCCCTAAGTGCTGGTAATCGAAGTCTAATGACATTAATTCTGTGAAATAAATCCTCTCTAAATAAACCTTCATCAACTCTCTTTTCAAGGTTCTGATGGGTTGCTGTAATAACTCTCACATTGGATTCAATAGCAGTTACGCCTCCAACTCTGTAAAACTGTCCATCTGAAAGAACTCTTAGTAGCCTTGTTTGTAACTCAAATGGCATATCCCCAATCTCATCAAGAAATAGAGTCCCTTCATTTGCCTGTTCAAACCTACCTTTTCTCATCGAATGAGCACCTGTAAAGGAACCTTTCTCATGACCAAAAAGTTCGGACTCGAGTAAATCTTTGGGAATGGCAGACATATTCAAAGGAATAAAAGGTTTGTTTGAACGAGGACTTGAATCATGAAGAGCTTTGGCAATTAACTCTTTGCCTGTTCCAGTTTCACCCGTCACCAAGACCGTTGTAGAAGATTGAGAAAGTTTTCCAATTGCTCTAAAAACCTCTTGCATTAAAGGAGATTTACCTAATAGATTTTTTACATCAGGTTGTTCTGAAATAGACATTTCTTGATTACCTGTCGAAGAGTCTTTAAGTGCCTTGGTAATCAAACTAACAGCAGAATCTATATCGAATGGTTTTGATAAATATTCATAAGCTCCAGCCTGAAATGAGGAGACGGCTGTGTCTAAATCAGAAAAAGCGGTCATAATAATTACCGGTAAACTAGGTAATCTGGCCTTTATTTCCTCGAGTAGAACCAAGCCTGAGTTGCCTGGCATTCTAATATCTGAAATTAAAACACTCGGAGTGTTTTTTGTTAAGGCTGTTAAAACGTCAGTTGCATTGTCAAATAATTCACATTTAACATTATTCCTTAGAAGAGCACGTTCCAACACCCATCTAATAGAGGAATCATCATCTACAATCCAAACTGGATTCAAAACGCACCCTCCGCAAACTTTATTGGAAGAATAATTTTAAAATTGGTGAAATATTTTTCGCTTGAGCACTCTATTAAACCTCCGTGGGAGTCGATTATGCTTTGAGCAATGGTTAAACCAAGTCCATGCCCATTATTTTTGCTAGAAACTAATGGATAAAAAATTTTATCTCTAATCTCGGAAGGAATACCAGGACCGTTATCAATTATATGTAAATTAAGTGCTATTAAACATCTTTTCTTTTTCAAAGTAACTTGACGAGCAACTCTTGTTCGAACAATTATTTGACCATCTTCTTGATTTTTTATTGACTGAGCGGCGTTTTTAAGAAGGTTCAAAATTACTTGAATTAACTGAACATCATCACCCATGATCGAAGGAATACTAACATCATAATCAACTTTTATATTTAAGTTTTTAAATTCTGAAGTTATAAGTTTTATAACCTGTTCCGACAATTCATGAATGTTTAGTTCTTTATAGTTATAACTCTTCTTTGAAGGAAGTAAAATGGCATCAACTAATGATTGCAATCTGTCAGCCTCTTTGATGATTATTTGAGTGTATTCTTTGAGATATGGATTTGGTAATTCTGCGTCAAGTAACTGCGCAGCGCCTCTGATACCTCCTAGAGGGTTCTTTACTTCGTGCCCAAGATTCCTTAATAGAGACCTATTTGATTCAGCCAAATCTTCTTGTCTCCTCTCTTGATCAATAAAGTGTATCTGATTTTTTTCACGTACTTCAAAACAACAAAATATTTTCGAATTCTTAACAATCGTACAAATTGTGTCAAGTTCTAATGAACTCTTAGAAGGAATAACCCACTTAGTATGAAAACGTTTATTTGAAAATTTATTAGAGAATGCTTCATGAAAAATTCTCTTAAATAACTTCTTGTTAACTACCAGATTTTGGAGGCTCACTCCAAACAAACTACTTTTTGAAAGACCGAAAAGTGATTCAGCTGCAGAATTTATAGAAACTATCTTTAAATCATAATCAATATTAATTACCCCGGTTGTAAGGCAATCTAGATCGTCGTTAATAATATTCATTTCACAGTTCGATCCCTCAAAAAACACTCAATAAATTTTATTAAACTGAATAATACATTTCAAACTCTAGTGGATGAGTTGCCATTCTTAGTCTAGTGATATCCTCCATTTTTAAATCTATATAAGCATCTATCATAGAATCTGAAAAAACATCACCAGTAATCAAAAATTCTCTATCTTTGTCAAGAGCCTCAAGGGCTTCTTCAAACGATGAACAAATTGTAGGAATTTTTGCATCCTCTTCAGGTGGAAGATCATATAGATTTTTATCAGAGGCATCACCAGGATGAATCTTATTTTTTACACCATCCAAGCCAGCCATCAAGAACGCTGCGAATGCAAAATAAGGATTGGCGGTTGGATCAGCGAACCTAACTTCAATTCGTCTCCCTTTGGGATTAGCAACATATGGAATTCGAATTGATGCAGACCTATTACGTGCAGAATAAGCAAGTTTTACTGGAGCTTCAAAACCTGGAACCAATCTTTTGTAAGAATTTGTGGATGGATTTGTAATTGCATTCAATGCTCTGGCATGTTTTATAATACCTCCGATATAATGTATGGCGAAATCAGATAAACCAGCATAACCTTCGCCGGAAAAAAGATTTGTTCCGTCTTTCCAAACTGATTGATGAACATGCATACCTGATCCGTTATCATCAACAACAGGTTTAGGCATAAAAGTAGCTGTCTTGCCATAACTAGCAGCAACATTATGTACAACATATTTTAATTTTTGTATCCAATCTGCCCTTTGTGTTAAGGGAGCAAATTTTGTCCCAATTTCGCATTGTCCTGAGCCTCCAACCTCATGGTGATGAACTTCTGTGGGAACTCCCATCTGATCCAGAATTAGACACATTTCAGACCTTAGATCCATTAAAGAGTCAACTGGAGGCACTGGAAAGTAACCACCTTTGACGGCAGGTCTGTGAGCTAAATTTCCACCTTCAATCTCGATTCCACTAGACCAAGTTGCCTCCTCAGAATTAATTTTATAAAAACTTTCACCCATTCCAACATTCCAAGTCACACTATCGAACACGAAAAACTCTGGCTCTGGTCCAAAATAAGCCACGTCACCAAAACCACTATTAACTAAATATTTTTCAGCTCTTAATGCTAAAGATCGAGGATCTCTTTCGTAACCTTGGCCGTCAGAAGGCTCAACTACATCACAAGTCAATAATAATGTGGATTCCTCTCTGAAAGGGTCAATTACAGCAGTAGAAGGGTCAGGCATCAACAACATGTCAGAAGCTTGAATACCTTTCCAACCAGCAATAGATGAACCATCGAAAGCATGACCTTCCTCAAACTTATCCTCATCAACAGACTTTGCAGGAACCGAAACATGTTGTTCCTTACCCCTTGTATCAGTAAATCTAAAATCAACAAATTTACATTCATTTTCACTAATCATTTGCAAAACTTCTTTGGGGGTACTCATTGGGCTCTCCTTGAATTAATCGTAAATGAAATTTAGATTGCGAAAATCATGCCTATAAAAACTAATAAATAAATTTGTTTAAAAACAATATCTTATTAATTTCATATATTAATTATTTTTTTTTAAATCACTATTATTGTGCATTATTGAATAAAGTAGTGCAATTAAAATAATTAAGCACCAAAATAATGCAGTAATATCAAGTTGTGAGTTAAAAGATAAACTTAGTTTTCAAGAAAAAGCATTTGAAGGTCATTTAAAAAATTTAATCCTTTGGCCGTTGGCTTAACAATTAAGCCCTCTGAATCAAGTAACCCCCGTTTCATTGCTGTTTCGATAGGGGAAAATATAAGTTTTCTTGTCAAACCTGTTCTAATTTCAAAGTCTAAAAGATTTACTCCATCTACAAGTCTTAACCCATTCAACATAAACTCAAAGATCAGGTCTTTTTGTTCAATTTTATTAATAGTTCTGATTCTGCTTAAATCTGAAGAAT
This sequence comes from Betaproteobacteria bacterium TMED156, assembly GCA_002171155.1. The sequence continues at coordinate 4,548 of NHHF01000046.1, read as the reverse complement.
TTATGTATTTGTATGGATTTTTATTAAAATTATGCCTCTTAACTCGTTTCTCAAAAGTTAATTTACTATGTGCTCCAGCTCCGAAACCTAAATAGTCACCAAATTTCCAATAATTCAAATTGTGTTTACACTCTTTTTTTGATGTAGAAAATGCAGAAATCTCATATTTTCTGAATCCTTTATTTTTTAGAATTTCAGAATTTGATTCATATATATTCCATATTGAATCTTCCTCCGGCAAAGTTGGGGTATTTTTATAAAAAAGAGTGTTCGGTTCGATTGCTAGTTGATACATAGATATATGATTGATTTCAAATGAACACGTTAAATTTACATCATCAATTGCATTTGATTTAAGTTGTTCCGGCGTACCGTACATTAAGTCGACATTAATATTTGAAAATACTTTGTCAGCAGTACTCAAAAATAAATGTGCTTGATCTCCGTTATAAGTTCTACCTAAATTTTTCAATTGTTTATTATTAAATGACTGAATTCCAATAGAAAACCTATTGACGCCGGCATCTTTCAATAGATTTAACTGTTGTAAAACTTTGTACTCCTCATTTTCATTAATGTCTGGATTGGCTTCCATAGTAATTTCAGCATTTGCATCCAATTCGATACTATTTCTAATTTTAGAAACAAGTAACTTGATTGAATCAGCAGAAAATAAATTTGGTGTTCCACCTCCAATAAATATAGTTTTTACTTTTCTATCTTTAATCAAAGGAAGATAACGAAAAAAATCACCAATTAGTGTTTCACAATATTCTTTTTCTGGGAAATGATTTTTTATTTCATGTGAATTAAAATCACAAAAAGGGCACTTTTTCTTACACCAGGGTAAGTGAAGATATATTGATAGCGGTATTTTGCTCTCGTCTAGTAAAATATTTTTCATATTTAAAAGTTTTTTAACTTTAGTTGTTTTAATAGACTTTCTAGTGCCAATCTTCTGTGACTGTATTTTTCTTTTTCATTTACTGACATTTGGCCAGCAGTCTTATTAGCCCTTGGACAAAAAAAAACAGGATCATAACCATGTCCATTTGTTCCTATTGACTTTGTTAAAACTTTTCCGTGCCAAGTACCTATTCCTATTGCTGGAAAAGGATCATCAAAATTATCTAATCCAACGATAACTGCAACAAAATACGCAGATCTTTGGGTAGGATCTTGAAAAACCTGCATCCTCTGAAGCAATTCATTGTTGTTTGCTTCGTCTCTACTTAAATTTGTTTTACCTTGAAAAAATCTAGATGATTTAACTCCTGGTTTACCTTTAAGAACATCAACAACAAGACCAGAATCATCAGCAATAGTTGGCATTTTGGTTATCCTTGAAACGTGCCTAGCCTTGTGAAGTGCATTTTCAATAAAAGTACTAAAAGGTTCGTTACAAACAGGAATATTTTTATCAGACATAGAGATTAAAGATAATTTTTTTCCAAAAAAATTTTTAATTTCTTTGAATTTTCCATCATTTGATGAAGCTATGATCCAGGTCTTGTTCATAAAGATTTTGAACTTATTTGCTTTAAATTTCGATCTCTTTGCATTTTTTTCTGCATTTCGAAAATTTCATTTATGCCATTCTTAGCATTTTTTAAGACATCTATTAAAAGTGTCTCAGGAAATGGCTGTTTTTCAGCAGTTCCTTGAATTTCAACTATCCCACCATTGGATGTCATGACAACATTAATATCAGCATCACAAGTAGAATCTTCATCGTAATCAAGATCTAAGTATATTTGGTTAGAAAATATACCCAGAGATATAGCAGCAACATTTGACAACAAATATTCTGAATCTTCTTTAAAGGTTTTTTTGCATGCATCATCTAAAGCAAGGAAACCGCCACAAATTGCAGCAGTCCTAGTTCCACCATCAGCTTGTAAAACATCACAATCAACGGTAACAGTAAAGTTATTTATTTTTAACAAGTCAACAGAACATCTCAGACTTCTTCCAATCAATCTCTGTATCTCCATAGATCTTCCAGATATTCTTCCTACTGATACATCTCTTCGATTTCTCGAGTCAGTTGCTCTAGGAAGCATAGAATATTCAGCAGTAATCCAACCCATATCATTATTCTTAAGCCAATTAGGTACAGAATTTTCGATAGATGCATTACATAGAACCACTGTGTCTCCAAAAGAAACAAGAACAGAACCCTCTGCATATTTTGTATAATCTCTAACAAATGATATCTCTCTTAAACTATGGATTGACCTTTTGTTTTTTCTTATCAGTTTTTCACTTTTATACATAAATACTTAAATTGGTTGAATATGAGCGCTCTTAGCATGACTGGATTCGGCAATGAATCATTAGAAAATAGTAAACAGATTATTTCAATAGAAATTCGATCAGTCAATTACAAATATTTTGATTGTTCAATTAAATTACCAGAAATTATTAAAGAAATTGAATCTGATGTTAGGAAGATGCTAACAAAAAATATCATCAGAGGCAAAGTTGAAATAAAAATTAATGTTTTAGAAAATGAAATTGAAAATGAAAACCCAATTAGTATTAATGCAGTTAAGGAACTTAGAAAAATAGAAACAAATATAAAAAAATACTTCCCAAACGCTAAAGAACTAAGTGTTTATGAGATATTAAACCACCCAAAAACTTTTGAAGTACAAAAAGACAACACCGAAGAGATTTATGAACAAGTATTATTATTAACAAAAAAATGCTTAGACAATTACATAGATTCATGTAAACGCGAAGGAAGTCGATTAGAATCTCACATTCTTTTGTGTGTTAAAAAAATAGAGGAATACATAAAAGAAGCTCTTAAATTAGCCCCAAAAGCAGAAAGACTCATCAATGAAAGAATAAAAGCAAGATTACTAGATGTAACCTCTGAAAGTTTCAAAGATTATTATAATTCCCAATCACAAAAAAAAATTGATAGTAATAAAATGCACAGTTTTCTTGAATTTTTCGAAGATAGATTAAGAATTGAAGCAGGTCTGGCATCAAGCAAAATAAACATTTCAGAAGAATTAGAAAGGATGTCGTCACATACACATGAAATAAGAAGAGTTTTTGCAGAAAATAAAGACCAAGCCATCGGTAAACGTATTGAATTTTTATCTCAAGAAATGCACAGGGAAGCAAATACAATTGGTTCAAAATCTTCAACGATTGGTTTGAGTAAAATATCAATAGAGATTCGTCTTTTAATTGATCAAATAAAAGAACAAGTACAAAACCTCCAATGATGAATACTCTTAATGGTAAATTGATAGTTATTTCGGCTCCCTCTGGTACTGGAAAGACGAGTATTGTGAAGGCATTAGTAAATAATTCCAACGATTTAATTGTGTCCGTTTCAACCACTACAAGAAAACCTAGACCTGGTGAATTAGAGGGAAAAGATTATTTTTTTGTTAATAAAGATAAATTTGAAAAGTTAAAAAATAATGACGAGTTTATCGAATGGGCAATTGTATACGGAAATTTTTATGGAACTTCAGCAAAATGGGTTGAAAAAAAAATTAAAACTGGAAAAAAGATTTTGTTAGAAATTGATTGGCAAGGAGCCCAGCAAATTAGAAGAAAGTTTAAAAACTCAAAGAATTTAATTACTATTTTCCTAAAACCACCATCTTTAAAAGAATTGACAAAAAGATTAAAGGACAGAGGAAAAGATTCTGATGAAATCATTAAAAAAAGAGTGTCACTTGCAACAGAAGACTTAGCTCATGCGCTGGAATTCCAGCATGTTATAATGAATAAAAAATTTGATGAAACACTAAATAAAATTGAGAACATAATCTTTTCTTAATTAAATAGCAAAAGTGGAGGTTTAGTTATATGGCAAGAATTACCATAGAAGATTGTTTAGATAAAATTCCAAACAGATTCGATCTTGCGCTATGCGCTACATACCGTGCTAGGCAATTGGCTCATGGTACCGCTCCAAAGATTATCAGCAAGGATAAACCTACAGTTACCGCTTTAAGAGAGATTGCTAACGGACACATTGGTAATGAAATGCTTCGTAAGGTTCCACTATGAGTAATTAATGGCCGTAAATTCGGCCATCTCTTTTAGTAGCCTTTTAAAGAAGGTTAGCTATCTTTCCAGATCTGAAAAATCCGGATTAAAACGAGCTTTCGAGTTTTGTCATACTGCTCACATAGGACAATTCAGAAAAACAGGAGAACCATATTTCACTCACCCACTAGCTGTAGCAGATATTTGCGCTGATTGGCAACTTGACAGTGAAGCCCTAACTGCTGCATTACTACACGATACTGTCGAAGACACCAACATTAGTTTGAATCAAATTTCGAATAAGTTCGGTGGTGTTGTAACTGAATTAGTTGACGGCCTATCAAAAATAGATCAATTAGTATTCAAAAATTATGAAGAAGCTGCCGCGGCTAATTTTAGAAAAATGCTCTTAGCTACTGCCGCAGATATAAGAGTAATTCTAATAAAATTAGCGGATCGTTTGCACAATATGCGTACTCTTGATGCTTTATCAAAAGATCAAAAAAAAAGAATTTCAAAAGAAACTTT
>NHHF01000045.1 GCA_002171155.1 Betaproteobacteria bacterium TMED156 | reverse complement strand
TTTAAATTTTTTTATATTACTTAGTTGAAATTTGAGAAAGGGGTATTTTGCTTGAAAAAATACTAAAAAAGGAGGGTTGCTCCCTCCCTATTAGGTGCTACTGCAAAAATTGCAACTAGTTTGTTAAAGCCTCTGATTTTATGCTGCCAGGAGCCTTATCTGAGGACATTAAGCCAGGAACCGCTTTCCAAGCACTTCTAATTTCCTCCATAAGGCCGTGAATTTCTTTTAAAGCGGCTAAATCATTATGAGCATTAACATGAAACAAACGTCTAACCACATAACTATATAGTTCATTTAAATTTGTTGCTATATCCCCACCCTCATCAAAATCAAGAGCATTTTGAAGGCCCAAAACAATTTTACTTGCTCGAGCTAAGCTTTTGGATTTAGCAGCAATCTCATTTCTCTTAATTTGACCTTCAGCTGATTTGAGACTTTCAACTAGCCCATCAAAGAGCATTTGTATTAACTGTACGTTGTCAGCTGAATTGACACCGGAAACAACTTTAACCTCTCCGTAGCTCTCTATGGCTTTTTGACGTGCCCTCATTGCCCTATGCTCCTTGAAAAAAATTTAGAAAAGAATGCTTACAATTCATATATCGGAAAAAGAAAAAAATACTTTAGAAAAAAAAAAAAATTTTTAAGCTACAGGCTCAGGAACTCTAACACCAGATGAAACCTCACCCTTGGACTTATCATCAGTTTGGTTTTCGGGCTTCGAAACATCTTCGACATTTTTGTTTGCTACAGCCTCTTGAACATCATTAATTTGTGAAGTAGATCCCTCTGACTCATTTGACAGAGCAGGGGTCATTGTCTCTCCCAATTCTTCATCGCTATCCGACATTTCCGAATCATTAGATTTTCTTAATAATTCTTCCTCACTAACTGGCATAAGAGAGTTTGAAATAGGATTTTTGAGCTCAATTTCACAATCTGAAAATAATTCGTCAACGATAAGGTCTAGCCTTTCACGAAGCCTTTCAGCCTCTTCAATTTCATTCCTCGACCATTCAATGCCAAGTTGATATATTGAACTTGCATAATTTTGGGGCATCCATGACTCAACCGTTCCACGCAGCATTGAAACTACCATTCCATTCGCAGGCAAGTGTTTGAAACTTTCTTGGTGACCATCTAAAAGGCCCTCATCGAAAATAGCTTCAATGTGTTTTTGTAAAACAATTTGATATCTAGGCCTCATTTCATCCAATGACTCCTTATCCCAACCTTCGACTGGTTTTCCACTCATTGCTTCCCAAAGGACCATGCCCGTCAAACCTTCAAACATTGAAGGAGCTTCTACACCACTCACAGATGGAGAAGGGGCAACAACTGTATTTAAAAGTGAAGTTATTTTTTCAACAGAATTCAATCTGTCAATGGTATAAATGACCATAACTAAGAGTGCAGCACTAAAAAAAAGTAGGACAAATAGTAAAAGAGTTGCCATTCTAAATTCCCTTTAAAAGATAATAGGTCAATCGTCAAACCTTAATAGTTCTTTAATTATTTTTGATTTTTGAATGAGAATGAGATTTTATGAGCTTTTATTCTTCTTCATCCTCCACTTCATCCTCTTCTGTAAATGGATCTCCCTCTTCCTCTAATTCGTCTCTTAAAAACTGAAGTGCAATTATTTTCTGAGCAAGATCTAAATCGAAGGAAACTTGATTGCAAATTATTTGAGCTCTTCGAATTGCTGTTTTCGCATCAATTTCAACATTTTGATATTTACCTCCAAGAGAAAATATTTCCTTGGCATAATCATCAGGCAAATAACCAGAGATTTCTCCATTGACAGTTTTAATTCTAGGGTAACAGGTTGATTTGGGGGAACTTGGCTTTTCTTTTTCTCTTGCAATGGCTACCAAGCAAGCCTCTGAGTATGCAGCAAGTTTCTCCGCCCCATCGACAAAAAGTTTGTCGACGCAAGATCTTGCTCGTAAACCCACTTTTAAGCGAAAGGCAATTTCCTGCTTTGAATCTCCTTTTAAAGTCAAGGCTTTTTCATAATCTGCTTTAGCCGAACTTTGCTCTTTTAAAATTTTTTTGCTAGTGCCACCAAATAGCATTAAGCTGCTCTCCAAAACATGAGTTATATATTATATCGCTTTGAGAACAATTATGCCTATTTTATGATCTCAAATTAACTGTTTCATTTTTTTTTAGTGGGAAAATTTAAAAAATTAAAGGCTATTTTGTGGTGATTATGTAACTGTCTCTTCAAACAAAATACCTCTTAATTTCTTTACATTCGAACTTAAAATTTGACTAACCCTTGACTCGCTTACACCAAGAACTTCTCCTATTTCCTTCAAGTTTAATTCGTCTTGATAATATAAGGACATTACTAATTTGTCACGATCTGGAAGCTCGTCAATGGCTTCAACAACCGAATTGATAAATTCATTCTCTTCAACAACAGTGTCTGGTTGTTTAGCCTGTTCATCAGGAATATTCAAAATATGTTCTGACAAGTCTTCTAAATGAACTGTTTCAAATCTTGCAGCTTGACCACGCTCTTTTTGAAAGTCATCAATCTCTTTTCCCATTGAATCAGCCAACTCAGCCTGGGAAGGTGCTCTTCCAAGAGATGCAGATAAAGCTCTTGCACTTTCATTATGTTGTTTGTTAATTGCGACTGCTGATCTTGGCAGGTAGGAAAGCTTTCTTACCTCGTCAATTATTGAACCTTTTACTCTTCTATGAGCAAAATTCTCAAATGCTATTCCCTTAGATGAATCAAAAGACTTTGCAGCTTCAATTAAGCCAATCATTCCAACTTGAATCAATTCATCCAAGTCCATAAATGGGCTAAGTCTAGCTTTTAAATGCAAAGCAACTCTTTTGACTAATCCCATATGCTCAATTATTAAAACCTCTCTTTCATCTTTCTTAGGTGCGTAGGGGTTGGTTGTATGGGTGTTCATCGATTTATCCTCGTTTTATTATGCTCGACGTTCAACAAAAAACTCTAGCCCGCCATCGGATTTTTCTACTGGTTTAAGTTCAGTAATATTCTCTGCTAAGCTTTTAAAGCCCATAGCGGCACTACTTCCCATTGCGTGCTCAAAAATAGACTTTCTACTCCGCAAGGACTCAACAATTGATTCATCTTTATTAATTGACCCCAAATCAAAAATAGAGTGGTCTAAAAATTTAATGCAAACGTCATTTATACGATTAAAAAGTTGTAATCCAGAAGCAGGATTTTCAACCCTATTCTCAATTAGATAAATTTCCTGACTTTGACCAGCCTGAAGCATTACCTTAATAACCCCATAAGCATCAGCAATAGAAGAAGGTTCATCTATGACTACTACAAACTTTCTGTGACATGCTTGCATTAATGTCAATACAGAAGGTGAAATTCCTGCAGCCATGTCAATAATCAAATAATCAATTTCATCTTTCAATTCACTAAAAGCTTGAACTACGGCTGCAGTTTCCAACTGACCAAGTGCAGCCATCTGTTGAACCCCTGAGGCTCCAGGTATTAGAGTAACTCCACTGTGATGTTTGAGAAGAATATCATTTAACTTTTTTTCTCCTGCAACTACGTGACTAAAGTTATATTCTGTCCTCATACCTAAAGCAATTTGGGCGTTTGCTAGACCCAAATCAGCATCAAACAAAAATACTTTTTTACCTGCATTGGACAGTGCAATTGCCAAGTTTACAGATATCGTAGTCTTACCTACTCCACCTTTACCACTTGCAATTCCGATGACCTCAGGTTGTTTTTGATTCATTGCATTCCTTCCGAAGTGAATCCTTTAAAAGAATCAAATACCATTTTATTACTTTCTTCATTGATTAAAACTTGATGTGTCTCTGAAATGATAAGAGTTTTGAGAGCATTTTCAACTAATAGATCTTTGTCAAATGGTTCATATTCGAAACTTGATGGACCGGTACCCCAAAATCGTCCAAAAACCAAATTAGAATTTATTATAGATTGCAATAATCCCCAAGGAGCAACAGATTCATCAAATTTTGAAATATATATCGAAGAAAATTCATAATCATCAAAAAGACTTGCATTCTCAAATGAAGTGTAGGTTGAGTCAGATGGTAAAACCAAATGAAATTTGACTGACTGTAAACTAGATTTAATTTCTACAAGATTTTTCTCAGAACCAACTCCAGCTGTATCAATTAGAATTAAAGTTTTTCCACCAAGTTCCTCACACAAAGTTTTTAAAAAATCTTCATCTTTAACCTTGAATGACTCCACTCCAACTTGTGCGCATGAGATCTGAGTTTGACTCCAAGCCCCAAGCCTGGTGTCTTTATAACTAATAACTGCAATGTTTTCCTCTGAAACACCATTTTGTGTTGCTGAGGAAATTATTTTCAACAGCATTGAAGTTTTTCCTGCTCCAGTTGGACCTGAAAAAACATGAATTCCTTTATCAGGCAGTTCATCTGCAATCTTAATTTTAGAATTGACAGTATTAGTGAGCTGATTACTTAAAGCTTTTTTTGCCTCCTCTACTGAACTGCAATCTGCTATGCCCTCGATCAGCAAAGTTTTTAGTCCCGCTGGCATATTTGCTGAATTTAAGGAATCTACCACACCTTTAACTTCGATCGGCAATCTTGAGGCAGTATTGTAAAGAGCAACCTTTTGAGCAAGTTTAAACTCCTTCTTCATATCAGAAAATTCTCTCAATACAAGATCCACTATTTCTCTCGCTCTTAAAGTTTCATTATCGATCTTATCCTTTTCAATCATAAAGTTTTCAATTTCAGTATCTTTTTGAGACCCTCTTGCCTTATTAACATGTGACACTTTAATATCTGACTCATCAATTTTGATTGGTTTAATACTTGTTGAAAATTTGTCTATGTTAAATTTTGGCTCCTTGGATTTTGCTCCTACGATCTGTTTGTTAGTATTATGAGACCTAACTGATGTATTTTTTATTTTATTATCAAAACTATTCATTAAATCTCTTTTTTCAATTGATTTATCCTCACTCTGCTTATGAATTGTTTTCTTCTTTTCCAATGATTCACTGAGTATGCTCTCGAAGCTTTCGCCGGCGATTTCTTCAGAAAGTAGTCTATTCTCTGATGAATTCTCGTCTTTTTTTTCAGGCATTAAACCATCTATTCCAGGCTCAGGTTTAATATCAACAGCCGCTATTATTTCCATTTTGCCATTTATTCTTTCACTTGAAACTACCAGTGTGGTTGGACCATAAAGTCTCACAGCTTCTTGGGTTGCTGCTCTTAAGTCTTGCGCTACTATTCTTTTCAATTCCATGAATTTCTCTCCCTAACTATTTTTTTGCATTAAGTTCAATGGTGTGAATTACTTTTACTGATTGATCCTCCGGTATTTCACTGTATGAAAGTACAGTTAATTCAGTTATTCTGTGTCTAGATGCTCTTGATAACCAAGATCTTATTGCTGGGGATACTACCAAAACAGCAGGTTTACCTTGATCTTCAACTTCCTGTGTGCTTTCCCTTAGTGACTTGAATAATCCCTCTGCTAAGCCTGGTTCTAAAATTACTTCTTGATTGTCTTTATTTTGTTGCAAAACATTATGAAGAAGTTGCTCTAATTCTGGATTCAACGTCATAACTTCCAAAGTTTCTTCTGTATCAACTAAATCTTGAACGATCATTCTTCCTAGTTTTGGGCGAACTAAATTTGTGAGCTGTTCGGCGTCTTGTGTTTTTGCACATTCATCCGATAGTGTTTCAACTATTGTTCTCATGTCTCTAATTACAACAGACTCATCAAGTAAATTTTGCAAAACTTTTGTAACAGTACCAAGAGGTAATTTTCCAGGAACAAGATCCTCAACTAATTTAGGAGCTTTGCTAGCTAATTTGTCCAAAAGTTGTTGTGTCTCATCTCTTCCAAGAAGTTCGGCCGCACTCTCTCTTAGAACTTTATTAAGATGCGTTGCAATAGTAGTGCTTGGATCTACAACTGTGTATCCAAGGGTTCTGGCATGATCTCTTTGGGAGGGGTCAATCCAAACAGCATCTAATCCAAATGCGGGGTCAATTGTCTTTTCCCCCTCCAATTCACCGTATACTTGCCCCGGACTAATTGCAAGCTCCTTACCAACATGTACTTCCCCTCTCGCGCGAACTACTCCGTTAAGAACTATATGGTATGCATCTGGTTCAAGGTTGAGCGCATCTCTGATTCTTACTGGCTGCACTAAAAAACCCAATTCGGCAGAAAGCTTCTTCCTGATCCCTTTGACTCTGGACATTAATTGACCTCCAGTTTCTGTATTGACTAATGGTATCAATCCGTATCCGATTTCTAGACCAATTAAATCAACTTGGTCCACATCATCCCAGTCTAATTCCTTTGGTTCATCATTCTCTGCAGCCTCTTTTTCGGTGACCTCTTTCTTTTCATCAACATTTTTTTTGAGTACAAAAAAACCAATTCCGGCTGCAATAACTCCCATTGATAAAAATACATTTGTAGGCATGCCAGGGATTGCCCCCAGAATAACCAGGATGCTTGCTGCGATGAACAAAGCTGATGGGTTGGACATCTGAGCTTTCGCTTGCTCTGTCATTGATTCGGAAGTGGTTACTCTTGTGACAATAATTGCTGTAGCTAGCGATAAAAATAAAGATGGTATTTGAGCCACTAATCCATCCCCTATAGTTAGAAGTGAGTAAACTCTTCCGGCTTCAGCAAAAGATAAATCATACTGAGCAACACCAATAATTAAACCTCCTATCAAATTAATTAGTAAGATTAGTAATCCTGCAATTGCATCTCCCCTGACAAATTTAGAGGCACCATCCATTGACCCAAAGAAATCTGATTCTTGTGACAACTCCTCTCTTCTTTTTTTTGCCATATCACTGTCAATTACCCCAGCATTTAGATCGGCATCAATAGCCATTTGCTTGCCAGGCATTGCATCTAAAGTGAATCTCGCTGTAACTTCCGACACTCTTCCAGCACCTTTAGTTATAACCATGAAATTAATTAGAATCAAAATCCCAAAAACAATTGCTCCAACTACATAGTTACCACCAACAACAAACTCTCCAAATGATTGTATTACTTGTCCTGCTGCTCCCTCTCCAGTGTGTCCATTAACCAAAACAACTCTTGTTGAAGCAACATTTAAGGCTAATCGCAGCATTGTGGCCAATAAAAGTACACCTGGAAATGAAGAAAACTCTAAGGGTCTCTGTGTCGCTATAGCAACCATAATCACAACAAGTCCAACTAAAATATTAAATGTAAACAATATGTCCAATAGTAATGGTGGCAAAGGTATAACCAACATTGCCATGATTAGTAAAACTAAAGCAGGTATTCCTAAAGTTGAGCTGTCAAATTTAGTTAAGTTATCTTTAACTGTCGAAAAAAAATCAGTCGCTACATTTGTTGCCATTTAAAAATTCCAATAAAATCATGCATTTAAATTTAAAGATTGTTTCTTGTGATCACATACGATTTATCAAAGCAATCGTTATGCCATAACCGAAAAAAAAAAAATTAAAATTAAGCAGGTATGGCCTAATGCTTGCTTTATTCTTAATGTCCAACAAAAGAGCTTAGAAGATGAATGAAATTAAAATCAAATCTGGAATTAAATTAGATTCTATTGAACCCTTGCCAGTAAATGAATCAGACAAAATTAACGAAAACAAAAATTCCACAAAGAAAAACTCCTTCGAGGACATTTTAAGAAAAATCAGCGAACTTCGTCGAGGGAAAGATATTGCCACTGAAGGCAATCTCGGTAACGAAGAGATAGTTGATAAAAAAAACCAGAATACTAATAAAGAAGATGAGTTAGAAATATTTAATTTAATTAGCAAATTAAAACAACACTATTCAAGCGAAGAAAATGAAGACAAGGTAAAAGTGGAGAACACTGATTTTGGTGCAGAAAACATTGTTAACCCAGAATTAAGGTCTGTTTTTCTTGGTCCAAATACTCAAATCATAACTTCAAAAGATACTAATCAGGATTTAGAACAGTTAATAATTTATGCCCGTAGAGTCGGATTGAACGAAAGTGCGATATCTATCTTATTAAAAAGCAGAAAAAATAATGATAACAATCATTCTGACAATACAAAGATTCAAAATATCAACACTGATTCTGAAACTTTAAAATTTAGTTTCGAAACAATTAATGAACGTTCTTTCAAAGTTAATTTTTCAAAAAATAGAGTACATCAGAAGTCTGAGTCAAACGAATTAAACAGAAATTTTGAACTTCTGTCCAAAGCTACAAGTTTCCAAAAATTAGAGAAAAAACTCTCATTAAAAACTGAGATTGATGAGGCTGTGGAAGTTGAAAATTCAAAAAGTTTTAAAATGTTGATGAAAATTAAAGATGAGAATTTTCTTGAGAAGCTATTAGTGAAAAAAGTTGAGGAAGAACAAAACCCAATATCAAAACGAATTGAACGCTTACAGGCCATAGAGCTTGGATCTAAAGCCTCTCAATTCATTAGTTCACTATTATTACAGAGGAATTCTGAAATCTCTAAATCAAATAAAACTTTTGAAGTTGAAAATGGATCCTTACAACACTTGTCTAGTGCGTTTTCATCGAAATCAGACAATTTAAGCACTGGTGGTGGACAAAATCATGGGCAAAACCCTAGTAGAGAACAGCAATCCGAACAAATTCAATTAAAAAGACAAGAACAATTTCAACAAATGGCTCAGAGACTTGGTGAAACTCTAGCCAAAAGAATAACTGAGCAAATTTCTAAGGGCGCTTGGAGAGTTCAGATTGCACTAAAGCCAGCCTCGCTTGGAAGTATTGAAGTTAGTCTTAATCTGAGAGGCAAAGAAATAGAAGCATCTTTTCATGCTAGTCAAGCTTTTACCAGGGAACTTTTAGGAGAGAGCTTACCAAAATTAAAAGATAGCTTGGAAAAAGCTGGCATGAACGTTGCTGACATGCACATTACAGGACAAAATGATAATAAAAGAGGCGATAATCCGACTAAAGAGGATGAGAAGGATAAAAAAATTAAAATAAGTGAATTAACTAAAGAAGAAAATATTACAGAAGAAAAGCCGCAAGACAATATCAATATTGATCGTTCTGGTGGCTTAAATATTTTGGTTTAATAATAGTTTGAATTTTTTGGAGATTGATGAAAATGGCTGATGAAGAGACTACTGAAGAGCAGGAACCCAAGAAAAAAAGTCCTATTCTCATGATCATTCTAATAGTAGTTGGTGTTCTTCTACTACTAGTTACAACGGTAATGGTTACATTGCTCACAACAGGTTTTTTTGACGAAAAACCAGAAGAGGTTGTTGAAAAATCTATCGAGGAAGCTGAAGAAGAATTGGCTGCCAACGAGCCTGATATTGGTGATGGGGTTGAAATCTTAGACGAACAGGGTTTGCCTACAGGTGAATACGAAAAGAAGGCTCCTCCTCCCCCTGAAAAAGTTGTCAAAGATGCATCTCAACAAACAAGATTTGAGCATCGTTACTATGAGTTGGCTAAACCGTTCGTATCTAATGTTGCTGGTTCAAGAAAAGTTATGTCTGCAACTGTTGCTATTATGACCCAATATGATGAGCAAGTAATTATCAACATTGAAAAACACGAATTTGCACTCAGGTCTGCATCGTTGGATGTCATGCGACAACATTCGGAAGAGGACTTAAAAAAACCTGAATTTAGAGTAGAGTTAGCAGAAAAAATTAGGATTACTATGAATGCTTTACTAGAAAGATATGAGGATTTTGGTGGAATTGACGAAGTTTACTTTACAGAATTTGTTGTTCAATAAACTTAGAGATTAAATAATGTCTGATTTATTATCTGAAGATGAATTGAAAGCACTTAACGAGGGTGTTGCTGACGGTAGCATACCTGTGGACACCGGTTTCAATACAAGAACAAAAGTTCGAAAACACGACTTAGCCAGCGAGGACTCAACGCTGGGGGTAAACCTTGGGTCTGTTGAGATGATAAATGAACGGTTCATTCGTCTTTTTAGACTCGGATTGGTTGAAGTCTTGAGATCCACTCCAAAAATTAATCCAAATAAAGTTGAAATGTTAAAATATGGAGATTATCTAAGGGGTAAAACTGCACCATTGGCAGTAAATATGATTAGAATGAACCCCCTGAGAGGGCATTCTTTGGTGGTAATTGATCCAGCTGTAGTCTTTTCAGCTCTGGATGTTTTTTTCGGTGGCGGATCCAAAACCAAACCTGTTGGTACTCTCCCGCCAACTAGGTTATTTACTCCAACAGAAACAAGGATCATAAAAATTATTCTTGATATTTTTTTTAAAAGCCTTTACGAGGCTTGGGGTCCAATTATTACTCTTGAAATTGAAGTTGCCAGTTCTGAAATTAACCCACAATTTGCTCAAATTGCTGATGAGAACGATTTGGTAGTTTTGTGTAGGTTTGATGTTGAGGATGGACCAACAAAAAGCGCTATTGATTTAGTATATCCATACTCTACTCTTAAACCCATAAGAGATTTGTTAAGAAACAGAGTTGCTACTGGTGATGGAAATGAGCTCTCTGACAAACAATGGGCTGAAGATTTAAACAATTCAGTTATAGAGTCTGATATCGAATTACAAGTGCTTCTCGGACATATTAAAACAACTCTTTATAATCTTGAAAATTCCCGGGAGGGAGATATTCTTTATTTCAAAAAAGAAGATGTTTCAAGAGTTGATATTTGTAACATACCAGCTTTTGAAGCTGAGTTAGGTGTTGTGAACTCGCAGATTGCTATAAAGATTTCTAATTCGCTTAATGTTTTAGGTTTACCAGAAAAGGATGAAGATAATGGCTGAAAATGATACGGAAGAAGCAGTAAACACTGATAACGATGAAAATGAAGCAGTTGAATCTACCGATGCAAACGATGAAGAAAATGGGCTTATTTCAGACTCAGGTGATGATGGATCCAAGAATAAAATAAATCCTGAAGTTCTTCAAGGAATTCCTGTAACTATTTCAGTAGAGGTTGGTAAAACATCACTTAAAATTCGTGATTTATTAAGACTATCTCAAGGCAGTGTAGTGGAACTTGACAGACTAGCCGGTGAGCCTTTAGACCTATTAGTCAACAATACAGTTGTTGCTCAAGGAGAGATTGTGCTCGTGAACGACAGATATGGAATTCGTTTGACTAGAGTTGTACCTGCTGAGGAGAGAATGAAGACCATTGGTTAATTACAAAATTTTTTGGCCATAAATTTTAATTCCCAATCTTTTATCCGTACTAGCAGCAACTAAAACTATACCTAAAACATATATCTGCTTAATCAAACCCTTAAAAAAAGTTTAAAACTTTAACGGCATTTTTTTTCCGAAATGTCAAAAAATCGGCAAATTTTTGGCATGCCATTTGCTGGATAAAGATATATGTGATTTTTTTTTATGAATCATCCATAAATTTTTAAGGTAAAAAAACTAAAAATGAACAACATTCACTCAATACCTGTGATGCCAGATTTTTATTCTATATTCAGTAGCTTTCTTTTAGTTCTTATTTTGTTAGGAGTTGTTTTATACATTTTAAAAAAAATTCAAATGGGGAGCTCAACCACTAAAGGAAATCGACAAATAAAAATTATCGAAATTCTCCCAACCAATAATAAACAAAAAATTATGCTCATTAAAGTTGACGATCAACAATTCCTTGTTGGAGTATCAGGACAACATATAAATCAATTGGGGCATTGGACTATTTCAAATCAATCTTCAGAAAAAACATTCAATGAAAAGTCTTCTATGTTTGAACAAAAAGATAACTTAATTGTTTCAGAAACATTACAAACAAAACAGAATGTTTCCAGCCAACATGAAAACATCTCAAATATTGTATTAACAAAAGGTACTGAAACTTCAAAAGATAATGAAAAATTTGTAAATCTAGATGACAAAGAAAATAAAATATCAGAAATAAAACAAACTGAAGATTTACTAAGTTTTGCAAAAAAAATCAGAGGATCACTTAATAAATCAATCGGCATTGCACAAAGGACTCAATAATGAAAAAAACTCTAAATATTTTTTTTCTTATTGCCATTTTGCCAATTGCAATAACTCACAATGAAGTTCTAGCTCAAGGGTTACCAGCAATAACTGCCGCGACAAGCGCACAAGGAACAAGATATAGCCTATCACTTGAGATACTTGCACTAGTTACAACAATTACTTTATTGCCTTCAATTTTATTAATGATGACTTCTTTTGTTCGAATCATGATAGTTATGTCCTTGCTAAGGATGGCATTAGGTACTGCTCAAACCCCACCAAGCATGGTTCTTGTTGGTTTGGCACTTTTTCTAACTATCTTTATCATGTCTCCTGTATTAAGTGAAGTTTACTCCAATGCACTAGTTCCTTACTTAGATGAAACATTGTCTTTTGACGATGCAATAGCTGCGGCAGAAGCCCCAATAAGAGGATTTATGCTTAATCAAACGAGAGAAACTGACATAGCAATGTTTATGAATATAGCTAGAATTGATGAACTTAATGGTCCAGAATCTGTGCCGTTTTCAACACTAGTTCCTGCTTTCATAACATCAGAATTAAAAAGTGCTTTTACGATTGGTTTTTTAATTTATGTTCCTTTTATTGTTATTGATATGGTTGTTGCTAGTGTTTTAATGTCAATGGGAATGATGATGTTATCCCCAATGATGATTTCAATGCCATTTAAACTAATGCTTTTCGTTTTAATTGATGGTTGGAGTCTAATAATGGGTAATTTGGCAGCAAGTTTTGCAATGCCTTAAAAAAATTTTTAGGAGTTAATAATGGATCAAGCAGCAGTTATGGATATTGGTAGACACGCTTTGTTGATGGTAATTATGATTTCATCACCTATGCTCGGCCTAGGATTACTGGTGGGGTTGATAATTGGAGTTATTCAAGCAGCTACATCTGTTAATGAAATGACTCTAACATTTGTACCAAAATTAATTGCAGTTGGAACTGGTATCACTTTTTTTGGTGGCTGGATGATAAGTACTCTGGTTGATTTTGCTAAAGGAATGTTCGACAGAATACCATTACTATTTATTTAAAATTTTATTATTGCAAACACAAATGATTTCATTCCTTGTTGCAGACATCGTTCAAGCATTCTATACAATTGTATGGCCATTGGTAAGAATCTCAGCAATGTTATTAACTGCACCAGTTTTTTCGATGGATGCTGTTACCCTTCGAATTAGAGTAGTAATTGCTATTGCTCTTACAATAACTATTTACCCTCATATCTCGTGGCCAATTGTTGACCCTTTAAGTGCAGAAGGACTTGTTGAGCTTTTTCATCAAGCAATGATCGGAGCAGTAATGGGGTTAATACTTCAAGTTGTTGCAGCAGCATTTGTGGTTGCTGGCCAGTCAATTTCTACAACAATGGGACTTGCAATGGCAACCCTAACTGATCCAAATCTCGGTACTGTTCCTGTTATAGGTCAATTACTTACCATATTAGCAACTTTAATTTTTTTAGGTTCAGGTGGACATATAGTCTTAATAGAGATGCTTCTAGAAAGCTTTCGCTTGATTCCAATAGGACAAAGGCTTATATTGCCTGAAATTTATCAAGAATTGATCGCTTGGAGTAGTATGATCTTTATGGGGGCTATACTCTTAGCAATACCAATACTATCAATAATGCTTACGATAAATATAGGTTTAGGTATCGTTACAAGAGCAGCACCACAGTTAAATATCTTTGCAGTTGGTTTTCCTGCCATGATAATTGTGGGTATGTTTGTCCTAATTTTTGCATTAGGGGGGATCGGACTTAGAATGCAGTGGTTATGGAATCAAGGACTTGAACAAATTCGTATTTCTGTGTTGGGAATAGCTTAATGGCTCAAGAAAACGAAGACGGCACCGAAAAAACCGAAGAACCTACTGCCAAAAAATTAGAAAAGGCTCGTGAAGAAGGTCAAATTATGCGTTCATCCGAGCTTGGAGTTGCAGCTGGAACAATAGTAGGATTACTAATACTGACTTTAGCTGGACAATACTTTGTTACTGAACTTGCTGAAATATTCAAAGGTGCATTTGTATTCGACAGGAAAATTATTTACTCACCAAATTTATTGCCTGCACGATTCATTTCAACTCTAGGTATTGCGTTACTAACATTTGCCCCTTTATTTTTTTTGTTGGTAATTGTGGCAATACTTGCTGGCTCTGCTCTTGGAGGATTAAATTTTTCTTTAAAAGCAATGATGCCTAAATTAAGTAAAATG
>NHHF01000044.1 GCA_002171155.1 Betaproteobacteria bacterium TMED156 | reverse complement strand
TGGAGCAGTCTGGCAGCTCGTCGGGCTCATAACCCGAAGGTCGCAAGTTCGAATCTTGCCCCCGCTACCAAATAAATATTAATTTTTTTGATATTTTTTTATTTTTTCTGACAGATAAATAAAATTTATTCATGTTAATTGCTTTGCATAATTTTTATACAATCTAAAACACCATTATCAAACCCCTTTATGTAACCATTTTTAAACGACCTACCTCCTGCTTTGATTTTATTTTTTTTCAAATCTTTACATCCATTACTTTTTAATCCATCTTTGTATCCATCGCTAAATCCTTTATTGAATTCAACAATTGAAGAATTGGAGTCACATGAGAGTAATAGCAAACAAGAAAAAATTAATATAAAAAAACTTTTCATAATTTCAAATAAATAATATGGATGACTAGTATTTTTTTGCTTATATTTCATCAATTATAAATTAAATATCACTATCTTAAACTTTCCATAAGGTGAACTAAACTTTGTCCCCTGGCTGTAGTTGCGATAGCTTGATTCCAGGATGATCTATTCCAACAATTGAATCCATGCTTTGCATTCTCATGGACAATCATTCTAGTATGTTTTTTTTTATTGAATGCTTTTTTTATTTTCTTTACAGTTTCTAAATCAATATACTCATCATTTTCTGCAAAATGAAATAATATAGGACATGTGATATCAGGTATAAGATTAAAATGCTTATCAATTCCACCACCGTAGTAAGAAACAGCTGAATCAACTCCTGCTCTTGCTGCTGAGACAAAAGCTAGTAAACCACCCAGGCAAAAACCAACTGTTCCAACTTTTCCATTGCATGATGGAATATGGCGAATAGCCTCAACAGTTCTTTGTAAATCACTTGCTGCCAAATGAATGTTTAAACTATTTGCCAAACTCATGCCTTTTTTTATACTTTCGTCATCATATGACAAGTCGGTGAGCGGTTTTTGTCTCCAAAATATGTCAGGAGCGACTGCAACAAACCCGTCATTGGAATATTGATCACAAACTGCTTTGATATGGTGATTTACTCCAAAAATTTCCTGTATCACGAGTAACCCAGGTCCAAAACCAGATGGTGGGAGACTTACATAAGCCTTAAAATCTCCACCGTTAGCGCTATCGACTGAAATCCATGAAGTTGACATAGAACCCCCGTAGTTTAAAACTATAAACGAAATGCTAATCAGTACTAAGTAAATAGGCAAGATTAAATCTTGCATATATGAGATAGTTGATCTAATTAGCTGATTTAATTATATTTTTATATTATTACATATTAATTTTTTGTATCTTTAATTTTCGTTTATTTGTTTTAGGGTTTAACTGTGTTTAATTTGTTTCAAAAAAAATGGGGCATTACGGTTTTTTTTATGGCAGCATTGTTTTTTGTGTGGGCTTGGCTTTCCTCTAAGTCAACCACTGTTGAAGTTTCACCAGTTGTGATGTCTTATCCTTATCAGTCTCTGACAATACTAAATGCTAGTGGATACGTAGTGGCTCAAAGGCAAGCCTCACTATCTTCAAAAGCCTCAGGTATATTGGAGTGGTTAGGTGTTCAAGAAGGTTCAATTGTTAGAAAAGGTGAATTAATTGCTCAGTTAGAAAGAGATGATATTGCCGCACAGTTAGCTCAGGAGGCAGCAAGGATTGGATTAGCAAATGCAGAGTTTGACAATGCCTTAATTGCTCATCAGAGATCAATAAAACTTTTAAAAAAAGGATATATATCTGAGTCTTCTTTTGACGACACACTTGCAAGACTTAATAAAGCAAAGGCAAGCTTGAAAGCTGCTAAAGCCTCCAGAAATGTAATTCAAGCTAATTATTCCCAAGCTGAAATTAGAGCTCCTTTTGATGCAGTTGTTCTCACTAAAAATGCGAATGTCGGAGACAACATAACTCCCTTTTCCTCAGCAGCCAACTCAAAGGCTGCAGTTGTTACAATTGCTGATATGTCAACTCTTGAGGTTGAAGTTGATGTATCAGAATCTAGTATGTACAAAATTGATATTGATCAACCAGTGGTTATAACTTTTGATGCTCTAGAAAATGAAAAATTCTACGGAAAAGTAGTTAGAATGGTTCCAACAATTGATAGATCAAAAGCTACGAGAATGATAAAGGTGGGCTTGGATAATCTTGATTCTAGAGTCCTTCCAGACATGTCATCCAAGGTTGCATTTTTGAAAAGAAATTTAACCCAAGAGGAAAAACTCCCTTATTTAGCCATAAGTAAAGAGGCCGTTTTAAGGGATGGAAAGTCTAAATATTTTTTTGAAGTTAAAGATCAAACATTGAGAAAAATTAGTTTAGAAAAAATCAAATTTTTTGATCTCGACTTTGTACCTGTAAGTGGTATTGGAATTGGAGCCAATGTAGTTATGAATCCTACAAAAGATCTAAAAAATGGTGAGACAGTCAGGATTTTAGAGCCTTGATAAATATTAAAAATGTTAGTAAGAGCTATTTCAGAGCTGGACAGGAAATAAAAGTTTTAATTAACCTTTCATTGTCAGTTGAAAAAGGAAGTTTTATTGCACTAATGGGTCCATCAGGTTCAGGCAAAAGTACGTTGCTTAATCTAATAGCAGGTATAGACCAACCCGACTCTGGTCAAATATCCATAAACGAAAATGAAATTTCTAAACTTTCTGAATATGAGCTAGCCAAGTGGAGAGCTGAAAATATTGGTTTTATTTTTCAATTTTATAACCTAATTCCTGTTTTAAACGTTCTTGAAAATGTTGAATTACCACTCCAGTTGTTCAAAAATAATTATAAGACCAAGAAAGAAAAGGCCATTAAGGCAATTAAAAAAGTCGGACTAATGGATAGATTAGATCATAAACCAAATGAGTTATCAGGCGGTCAACAACAGAGGGTGGCAATAGCTAGAGCTCTTGTGACCGAGGCACCACTAATCGTAGCTGATGAGCCGACTGGAGATCTTGATAGGAATTCTGCGGAGGATATCCTTACATTATTGCAAGAATTAAATAAATCGCAGGACAGAACAATAGTCATGGTAACTCATGATCCAAAGGCAGCCAAGCGAGCTAGCTCACAAGTCTTATTAGAGAAAGGGCAGTTAACAGGAGAAAATCCATCATAGTATTCAAATTAATTTTTTTTAATCTTTTAAGACATCCATTACGTTCATTTCTCACTTGTTTGGGACTGATAATAGCTACACTATCTTTCGGGTTATTATCCACTGTTGTAGATGCTTGGTATGCTGGAGCTGAAGGAGCTAGTAATGCTAGATTAATTGTGAGAAGTTCAATTTCTTTGATTTTTCCGATACCAAAATCTCATCTTAATAGAATCAAAAAATTACAGGGAGTTAATAATGTTAGTTGGTCAAGATGGTTTGGAGGTTATTACAAAGAGAGAAAAAACTTTTTCCCTCAATTTGCAATTGATCCTGAAAGTTACTTAAATATCTATCCTGAATTTTTAGTATCAGACAGCCAGAAAGAATTATTTTTTAGCGATAAAAGGAGTACGTTAATTGGTCGAAAAATTGCTGAAGAACATGGAATAAAACCAGGTGATTTGATGGTTTTAGAGGGCCAAATTTTCCCAGGAAGGTGGGAATTTTTAGTTGCTGGTATTTATGATGGTAAATATAAAGAAACTGATACGGCACAGATGTTTTTTCACTGGGAGTATCTTAATAAAGAAATAAAAAAGAGAACTATACTTCGTGATGATGATTCTGTAGGTGTTTTTATAGTTGAAATTAAAGAAATAAAAAATGCTGCCGAAATTTCTCTTGCAATTGATGAATTATTCAAAAATTCACCAAAAGAGACATATACTGAGACCGAGAAAGCATTTCAGTTAGGTTTTGTCGCCATGACCGAAGCCATAGTTGTCGCGATTCGCTTGGTTTCTTATGTTGTAATCATCATCATCATGGCTGTCATGGCGAACACCATGAGTATGACTGCGCGAGAAAGATTAAGAGAGTATGCTACGTTTAGAGCAATTGGATTTCCTCCTAAATTTTTAATTAAATTGATTTTTTTTGAATCATTAATCTTGTCACTTTTTGGAGGTATTTTGGGAGTTCTACTAACATTTCCTGCAGCTTTGCTTTTTAGTTCTGCAACTGGTACATTATTTCCTGTTTTCGAAGTTTCTGAACATACCATCGTCAATCAGATGTTTTTAGTTGGACTTACAGGAATCTTAGCATCAGTTTTCCCATCAATTAAGGCCAGTAGTATTAATATTTCTTCTGGTCTACGATCTATTTAATTCATGAAGCTCGCTGAAATACCTATTGTTTATAGCTACAGGAATTTGTGGGTTAGAAGAGTTACAACCATCTTCACTTCTCTTGGGTTAGCTCTAGTAGTTTATGTTTTTACTTCAGTTTTAATGCTTGATGAAGGGTTGAAACAAACATTAGTTTCTACTGGAGAATTTGACAATGTGGTAATCACTCGAAGAGGCGCAGTGAGTGAGATTCAAAGCTCTATAGATCGCGAACAAGCATCGATCGTAAGTCAATTGCCTCAAGTCGCAAGAATACCAGCACCTCAAATTTCAAAAGAATTGGTTGTTCTTGTAAATTTACCAAAAAAAAAATCTTTGAAGAAATCAAACGTAGTTGTTAGAGGATTGAACAAAATAGGAGTTAATTTAAGGAGACAAATTAATATTACTAGAGGGAGGCTTGTCAGAGAAGGCTCAAATGAAATAATTATTGGTAAGGCAATAGTAAAGAGGTTCAGTGGAATGCAGATCGGACAATCTTTAAAGTTTGGAAGCCAAAGCTGGAAAATTGTTGGCCATTTCGATTCGGGCAAAAGCGGATTTGATTCTGAGATTTGGGCTGATGTTGAAACTCTAATGCCATCTTTTGGGAGGCAAAATTTTTCAACCGTTGTAATTAGGTTAAATGATGTCAAAAAATATAGTTCGATAAAAAAATATTTAGATGATGATCTTAGGCTCCCCCTTCAGGCAAAAAAAGAAAGAGTTTTTTATTCTGATCAATCAAAAGCATTATCAGCTTTTATAAAAACTTTGGGACTAACACTTACTGTTATTTTTTCGATTGGAGCAGTAATTGGAGCAGCGATTACAATGCAGTCTGCAGTTACAAATAGAGTAGCCGAAATTGGCACTTTAAGAGCTTTAGGGTTTAAAAGTCAATCAATTCTATTTACTTTTTTAATTGAGTCAATTTTTTTGTCATTAATTGGTGCGTTTGTGGGATTAATGCTTGCATTTTCAATGCTCGAGTTGGAATTCTCAACGACTAATTTTACAAGTTTTTCTGAATTAGCATTTCGTTTTTCTTTATCTAAATCAATTATAATGTATAGCTTATTCTTTTCATTAACTATGGGAATTATAGGTGGAATGTTACCTGCGATAAGAGCTTCACGAATAAAAATAGTCGATGCACTCAGAGAGAGTTAATACAAATCATAAATGAACACAAAAGATTGAATAAAATAAATTTGAGTTTTTTCTTACGACACTTTTACAGAGACTTAAGAGCAGGTAACTTAACATTAGTTTTGCTTTCTTTAGTCATAGCCATCAGCTCGATAAGTTGTATTAGTTTTTTATCTGATAGAGTTAAGCAGTCCTTAAACAAAGATATTCAAGCTAGTCTGGGTGCTGACAGAAGAATTAGTTCTGATAGACCATTAAATGAGGAATTCATCGATTCAGCTGAAAAGCTTGGCTTAAAGTCGGCAAAAGGGGTTAGATTTCCCAGCATGGTTTTTTACGAAAATACCAGCAAACTTGTCTCACTAAAAGCAATCTCTTCAGAATACCCATTAAAAGGACAACTAGAAATCGAAACTTTTTCTGGGTTGGAAGTTAATCCAAAACTTTCAAATGATAGTGTATGGATTGATTCTTCTTTAATGAACCAACTTAATGTAAATTTAAATGACTACATATTTGTAGGCAATAAAAAATTTAAGATTTCGGGCACTGTTAAATATGAACCAGACAGAGGTATTAATTTTGTAAATTTTGCTCCTAGAGTTTTCATTAGCATGAAAGCTCTTGAACAGACAGGTTTGATTCAGGATGGAAGTAGAGTCACTTACAGACTATGGTTATCCTCTGAAAATGAGGAAGTATTGAAAAAATTTGATCAATTAATTTTGACTAAATTACAACCTGGACAGAAAATAGACACCATCAGCAATGCACGACCAGATTTGAACGAGGCATTAAGTAAAGCAAATTCTTTTCTTTCACTGATTGGCATGATTACAATTTTAATGTCAGCAGTTGCGATTGCTTTGGCCTCGAGACAACTTGCAAACTCACAGAAAGACAGCGTTGCATTGATGCAAGCTTTAGGATGTAATTACAAGACTCTAAGGAATATTTCGTTTTTTGAATTATCTATGGTGCTTGCAGTTGGATTTTTTTTAGGATGCTTTTTTGGGTACCTAATTCAACTTATTTTGGGTTGGTTTTTAATAGAGTTTTCCGATATAAATTTACCTCATCTTTCACTGCCGTCTCTATGGGTGTTTTTGCAAGCTTTCGTAATTGCAGTTTTATTGGTTATAACTTTTTCATGGCCCATACTTCATAAAACTTTTAAAAGTAATCCTTTTTTTACTTTACGATTTGAAAAGGCAAAACTTTTAAATTTTAGGTTTTTTAAAAATGAAAATGTTTTCTATTTGATATTTTTAATTTTTAGTATGCTTTTGATGCTATTTGTTACAACCAAAAATTTAATACTGGCCCTAATTGTTGGAGCAGGTTTTATATTAATGGCAGTAATATTTTTTTTAATTTGCTTATTATTTTTTAAAGTAATTTCTTTCATTAATATTTCCTGTCGCAAAACTCAATTTAATAAATTTCAATTTGTTTGGCTAAACTTTATTAGAGCCACAAAAAGAAGAGGTTTGTCTATATCTGCTCAAATTGTTGGATTGGGGTTATCTATTTCTGCACTATCCGTTTCAGCATTTATTCAAAATGACTTAGTTCGTGCATGGGAGAATTTATTGCCAGATGATGCACCAAATAATTTTGTTATCAATATCCAACAAGATCAAAAAAAAGAATTTGTAAATTTTCTTAGTTCTTACAATATTGAAGATGTAACACTTTATCCTATGGTAAAGGGAAGATTAATAAAAAAAAATGATATAGAAATACTTCCACAAAATTTTGAATTAATTTCAACTAGACGATTATTAAACAGAGAAATAAATCTTTCTTACGGCATTAAAATACCTTCTCATAACCAAATAATTGATGGAGATGAATTGAACCCAGATGCCTTAGAAGTTTCAGTTGAAAAAGGTTATGCAAAAAACTTTGATATTCAAGTAGGAGATTATTTAGGCTTTGATATTGCTGGCGAGATTTTAACTGTTAAAGTGACAAGCATTAGAAATCTTAAGTGGGAATCGATGGAAGTTAATTTTTTCATGTTTTTATCTCAGGCTGCCTTAATAGAAAAACCTCAATCAGCTATTACTGCATTTTATTTAAATAGTGAAGAAAAGATTTTAAACTCAGAATTTAGTGACTTCAACAAAACAAATTCCTATTCTCAATTTAAAAGTGATTTATTGAATAAATTTAGCAATTTGACAATTGTCGACACTGATTTGATTGCAAAACAAGTTAGACGATTGATTTCACAATCAGTTTTTGCTGTACAGTTTTTGTTTTTATTTTGTTTATTGTCAGGTTGTATGGTGTTGTGGACATCTTTATCCTCATCAAGAGAAGAGAGGATTAGAGAAATCGCCATATATCGCTCGCTTGGAGCAACTAAATATCAGCTAGCACTTTCTCAATGGTTTGAGCTCTGCATAGTCGGCTTTCTAACAGGCTTTATCGCTACTTTCATGGCTCAATTTCTAGCAATCGTGATAGCTAACTATGCTTTCCAGTTAAGTATGAATTTTAATTTTGCATCTTTATTTTTAGGTGGTTTTACTGGAGCTTTTTTCTCACTTGCCTCTGGTACCTTGGCTTTAAAAGGTGTTTTGTCAACTCCAGCTATTAAAATACTCAGAGAAACATAATGATTTTGATAAAGAAGTTAAAGTATCATTGTTGTATATTATTTGGAGTTAATAATCTA
>NHHF01000043.1 GCA_002171155.1 Betaproteobacteria bacterium TMED156 | reverse complement strand
CTGTTTGTGTTACTTCATTTCCATCAGCGTCTGTTGTAGTAAATGCTAAATCTCCTTTACCACCTTTACTTGCTGGCTGTAATATCAACGATAATCCTAATTCACCAGGACCCATGTTTGTACCTTTACCAATGTCAATAACTGTTCTCCACATTTTTTCTTTCACAGAATTATATGCTTCAATATAGTTTGGTGATTTTTCTTGTGTCGTAACTGCATTCATATACATAGCATTAATGTCGCCTGCGCCTGATGATAATACTTCTTCAAAGGATACTACCCCTTGTATTAAATCTTGTAAGAATTCAAGTACTGCTTGTTGTTTTGTTCCATCGATCAATCCAACATCTTTAAGATCAGAAAATACGCCAGATAATCCTGTAACTATCTTAGATTCTATATTTTTTAAACTAGTAATATCTTTTGCTTTTAATTTTTCTTGACTTTCTACATCTCTCTTATTTGTAAATGGAGATGTTGATTTTAACTTTTTAAGCTCTGTTGCTACCTTTGTAGCAAGTTCTTTTAGAGTAGTATCAAAATTTTGTTTAAATGATAATCTTTGAGCTGTTTGCATTTTTGAAACTTTAGCCAGTACTCCTTGTAGATATTTTTCAGCTTGTTGTTCTTTCTGTTCTGGAGTAGCATCTGCTGGTAAAGAATTTATAAATCCCATTAATTCAGATGCTGACGGTAAATCTGTTGCTTGAACACTTGGATCTTCTGTTACTGCCCCTTGAGCAAAAAAGTTTTTAACATTTTGAAATGCTTTAGATATTACGTTTGCTATTTTTGGATCTTGTTTTGCTTTTTGATCAAGTTGACCTATAACTTTTTGTAAGTTTGGATCAATACCAGTATTATTTGTATTTGGCTTAACTGTACCTTGAGTACCTTGAGTACCTTGAGGTTGTTGCAATGGGTTTTCTTTTATAATACCATGTTTAATCAACAGTTTTTCTAATTCTTCTTTAACTGGTAGCATGTAATGATTCTTTCTGCCTTTGGTCAAGTATGAAAGAGTACGCCAAGTTTTAAACCAATCATCTGTGCCTGGTTTTGATGTTGCTTTCATTTTTTGAAACATCTCTGTGCCAGGGTGTGTCAACAAGCTCATTTCGCCGCCATCATTTTGATATGGCACTTCTGCTGGATTTGATCTTTTTCTTTTGGCTTCTTTAACCATTTTACCAATACCTTTTTTGATTTCTTGTAAATCTATCTGTTGCTGTAGTGTTAAGTCTTTGTTTGAACCATTAATTTTAATCAATGCTTCTTGCATACGTTTTACACGTCTTAAATTCTTTGGTGCAAGGATTGGAGGAACACCATCTTTAGTTACTTTAAATCCAAATTTAGCCGACTGCTTTTTGATAGCATCAACTCCAACATCTGGTGTAGTGTTTATACCTTTAACAACTCTACCTCCCCATTCTGTTAAATTACTTTTTTCTTTAAAATCTTTTATACCATCTGCGACTTTTGATAATGCATCTTCATCTGCTTGATACTTAATACCATACCCACCACGTGATTGCCAACCTTGTATATTTCTTCCTCTATCATCAATCAGTATGTTAGGTGTTCCATCTGGTTGTACAGCATATGAATCTTTTCTACCTACCACAATAATATCATCTGGTTGTATTGCAAGTTCTCTTTTTATCCATTTAATTTTTTGTACTTTTGAATTTTCATGATCACCTCTCAGTGGAGATGACAATATTTTATAACTGCCAAATTCTTTTGCAACTAGTTGTATCAATTTGTCTGTAGTTGGGAACTTTGGTAATCTATTGAAAAAATCCGTGCCAATCATTTTGTCTAATGTTGGATCTGTTTTTGCTGGTGGTATATCTTTGTAATTACCTGTGGTAACTCCTGCAAGTTTGGCATACTCGGCAAAAAAGTTTGCAAGTACTCCATCCATGTCAACATAAGCAATTGGTTTACCTTGTGGTGCTTCTAGCTTTACACTTTCATTTATATCGTATGATTTGCCTTTGTGTTTTGTATAACCTCTTTTGTCTAGTGCTTTTTTATCTTTGTGTGATCCTGCCGCTCCGCTTTTCCTAATGGCTTCCATGTCTCTCCAATTTGGATCACGTGATTTAATTTCTGGATCTTTTGGCATCTTTGGCTTTTTTGCCATCTCTAATGTTTTAATTGGTAATTTTAAACTTTTTCTAATTATTTCAATTCTTTTTCCTGCTTCACCTGTTCTTGCTTGGATCTCATCATCTGTTTTACCTTTTTTAATTAGTTTAATGATAAGCTCTTTTGTCATTCTTGAATAATCTTCTTGTACTTGATCTTGGATACCCATACCGTCTCTTACTTTTTTGTATAGTTGTTGTTTAAGTTTCTCTCCACCTTCAATTGTTCCTGAAAATGATTTAAAATCACCTGCTCTTGCAAATGCTCTTGCCTTAGATGCTGAGACTCCAGAAACATCAGACGCATCTGCATCTCTTTCACCTGAACTTACTATTGAAAATTTATCAATACCAAAATCTTTTAAGTATGGTCTCATTTGAGATTCAAAGTCTTGTTTACGATCTGAACCAACAACCATTACAACTTCATCATATTGTTTACCAAGTTCTTCTAGTGCTTCCCATGGAGTTCTAATTTTTGGATCGTCCATAATGTTCACGTGAGGGAACATCGCTCTTAAAAAAGTAATTTTATCTTTATATTGTAATGGATTCTTTTTTGGATCATTAGTTTTACCTGTAAACACATAATGGTCAGCATCTACTGATGACCTTTTGACAACGTCCATTAAATGTGCGTGTCCTTTAGTAGGTGGATTAAATCTACCAAATGTGAATACTGCCTTTTTGGCGTTTGGTTCTAATAACTCGTTTATATTCATTATCTTCTTTTGCCTTGCCCGTTGTATGCTTTATAAGAACGTCTTTTGGATTTATTCATCGATGACATTTTTAATCTGCCACGACCTATTGTTGTTCTTTTTGAAACATGGTTAATGGTTGACTCTTTCGCCATCATCTTAGCCATATTATGCTCCTATCTTTAAATTTACCTCGTCGTACTCACCATTATCCATTTTACCAAGTTCCATATCAGCAATTGATTTTGCCGCTAAATTTCTAATCAAGCCTGGAAATTTTACTCTTGCCATTGGACCTGCTTCTTTTTTAGCTACATTATCAATTAGATAACGCCATAACTTAATTGCTAAATTATGGTCATATGTGCCTTTAGCACGTTTACGCATAAGGTTTTTAATGATTGGCATATATTGACGTCTATAAAGGTCACCATCGTTAGTTGCTAATAATTCTAACTCATCAGCAAGATCTTGAACCTTATCCGGGTCAGCTGTACCATCTTGTACTTCTAGTAAATAATCTTTAAATTGTTTAGTCATAACTAATTCCTGTTAGTATTGTATATACTAGTGTATTTATACTGTCAAGAACTAATTGTGTTTGATACTAATTCCAAGGTTTCTTATCTAGCTCAACTGCGATACCTTGTGCTTTTAAGCCTTTTATTACGTTTTGTACGCCAATTACCTGTCTAAATGTATCATGAAGTGCATGATGTTTGTCTGCTTGTGGCATTTGTGCTTGAATTCCAAAGCCAAAAAGTGTACGAGTGTCTCTAATATCATAATAACTCCATGGAACTCCAATTTCCATTTTACGCATGATATTATCAACAATCATTAGATCAAAGCAAGATCCATGACTCCATGGACGTTTTACACCAAATGAAAACTTACGTAATTCTTTCATTGCATCTTGTATAGTAATCCTATCACCATTGTCACCAAATGCTTCATCTTGTGCTTCTTTTGATTGAGTTGCCCACCATTGTATTGTTTCTTCATTTACTTTGCAACCAAGTGCTGTACATGAATCTAAATCAATTCTTCTGTACATGACTTGATGTGGTGGTAAATCTTCCACTTTTATTTTGCTGTAATCTGCATGTGGATCAAATCTAATTGCGGCCATAGTAACGATTGCCGCATCATTTGATGTTGCTAGTGTTTCCAAGTCAATCATGAGATCTGTGTTTGCCATACTATTAATATAACACAATTTTCCAGAATGTCAAGTGCTATTTTATAAATGCACCAATTCTTCCATGCACATCAGGATAATGTTTGTATGTGTAGCCCTTTGGAGGTATTTTATCTTGGCCTGCCCAAACAGGAATAAATTCAGATATGTTGTCTGCAAAATCCTCATTTGATCTTAAATGCACTTCAATTACTTTGTCTCCTATGTATTCAACATTTAGAGCTTCTTCGTTTATAAAATGATTTCCAATTGGTTCAGGTAATAATATTACATGATCAATTTTTACCCATTTATCCCATTTAGTAAATGTACTGTCTGATTTAAATCCTTCTACACAAAATTTTTGATTGCCAAATTTATAATCTACGGAAAAATGCCTACCTTCAAACCATTCACACCAAAAATATCCGTATGGAAGATTTGTAGTATCCTTATCTAACCAAATTTTTTGTGCACCTAATCCTAATCCCAATGCATTAACACATGGTCTCACAATATAGTATCCTGGTTTGGGTACATCAATACCAGTTGGTCCACATGCATAACCTAATACTTTACTGAGTAATAATTTATCTAACACCCACAATTTTTCTGCAGGAGTATTTTTCCAAACTAAATCTTCTTGTGTATCTGGTTGTATTTCTTCGCTCATCTAACAGCCTTGTTCTGGGTGTGCTGTGTCTTCATCTTCTTCTATTAAATATTCTTTTTCATCTTTAGTTTTATACTGCCATTCATCTGTGTCACCAACTGACCATTTAGGAGTGTTCTCAACTGTATAGTTTTGTGAACAAACTTTAAAGTCTGGGATTTTACGATCCGGATGGACAAGACTTTGATCAGTAAATATAACTCTGTTGTTTGGTTGTGCCGCAAATTGTCCATTATGCATTTTAATTATGTTGAATGATTTATGTTCTGGATCATGTTCTGAAAAATTTGTGTTCAATACGTTCTGTTCTCTATGGCAATTGTCAATGGTAAAAATGTATTCTCCAGTGTGCATTTTTTTATCTTTGCCAAAAAATTCACAGTCACATAACAAAGGTTTTTTAATCACTGTAAGATCATAATCAAAACAATCCCATATCTGCAAATGATCTAAAGGTAGTTGATTTTCTTTATCGTAATTTTCTTTCCAGACGAATGCTGAAATAGGAAGTTTATCAAAACAAGCACCATAATCTGTAAGCAATGTTTCAAAGTACAATGCTTTGCCCATTACACTTTTTACTGATATCCAAACACCTGGTGTTAGTTCACCGTGTCCTTTTTGATGATCGTAAAGAAATTCTTTTTTAACGTATACTTCTACCGGCGGTAGGTTGTGTACTAGGAAGCTCATCTGATGTCTCCCTTACCATGCTCTACAACTCCAGTAACGAGCTTTCGTTCTTGGACCTGGATTGTCGCAATTGTGTCTAGCACGGAATGACTTTCTACGTGCTGGATCTGATTTTTTAATACGCATTGTTTTTGAATCTTTGTTTTTGCCGCCACCTTGATGACCAAAACGTACCATTTTAACATTTTTTGTTTTAGGATCTTTTACATACACTTTGAACTTGCCTGGTTCGTCAGTGCCTGTTCTGATTGGCTTGCCTAATTTAACTGTCTTGCCTTTGTACTTGGCTTCAAATGCTTGGCCAAAACTGCGTGTGTTTTCTGCAACACCAAAACCCACAATGTCTTCACCTAAAATCTTTGCCGCTTCTGTGCAATTTTCTTCGTCAATTTCAGACACACCCATGACTTTCATAAATTCTTCGTGCATAGATTTAGTAATTGGCATCATGGCATAAAAAGGTTCTAATCCTTTTTCAGTCATAGCATCTTGACCGTACTTTGCTTTAACTTTGTCATATTCGTTAATTTCAGCACCATCTGAAAGTATACCAGTGTCTATGTAACCTCTTAACATTCCTGCTGGTAATTCGTCTCCGTTACTTCCTTCATAATTTTTGTACTTGTTGTACCAAGCCTCTAATGCTGACTTGTCAACTGCTTCATTAACATCTTGTTCGTTGTTATCAAAACCTGCTTGTACCATTTCGTATTCTAAATAATCTTTTACCACTTTTAAATAATCTGATGCTTTGGTTAGTTTTGATGCTACCCAACCTTCGATGCCTTCACGTTCAGAAACTTTTTGCAACATATCATGAATTGCTTTTGCATTTTTCATTGTGTGATACATCTGTGATCTTCCCATGTTCACTTCGTGATCTGGATGTTCTTCTTCATGTTCTTCTTCCATTTCACAACCACAAACTTCTTCTAATTTTGAAATAAAGTCTAATGCTTTGTCGTCTGCTATTACGGTAACAGAGTTTTCACCAATTTTTTCAATTGTAGTTGAAATTACTGCTGTGTTGTCACCAAATTCAAGATCGATTGCATCACCAACTTGTGGTGTTGGCTGTTCTGCTACTATATCGATGATTCTTCTCATGTCTTGCATAATTTTATTTATCTCCCACTGCTTGTTTGTAAGCATCTAAACCCATTTCCATTGCATCACGTTCTGCATTTGAAAGTTTACCAATCATAGGAGTAGTAGATTCTACATCAAAGTCAATTGTCATCACATAATCAAGTGCATCGAACAATAATTCTGTTTCATCTGCTGTTAAATCTCTGGTTGTTGGCATGTCATAAGCATGACGGCCATCTCTAATATGATAAAACACATCTGTGTTTGATTTACCAGGCTGACTTATTGTTCTTAGTATACCTTCTGGAACAATTAGTTCAACTGTTTTGTAAACAATCTGCAAAACTTCATTTGAAAGTTCTTCATCTACGTACACTCTTATGTGATGTTGATATGATCTCATTATTATTTTTTCTTTCCATTGCCATTGATTATATCAATTGCTCTTTTATTGGCTAAAATTTCATCATCTTGTGCTTTGTCAATTAGTGTTTTCATTTTTTGTGCTTTTTCTTCTTCACTATCAACATGCAGATCTTTTTTGATAACTTTTTCTAATTTTAGATAAGGTATTCTTTCATTTGGTACATATCTCCAAGTATAGCCTCTGTGTGAATATACTCCAAACACTGTTTGCCTTGCACCAATTTTAACAATCATTGCCAGTTCACCATCTAACAGAACTTCTTCACCTTCATTAAATGCAGGATCAAATTTGAATCTTAATCCTTTAGCAAGTGCAGTCGCGAAATCTTTAAACCAAATAGCTACCACCAAAGATATTAATACCGTTATCCATGGTAATAGCATTTGAGAAAAATCCATTGACAGATTTGCTAAACTTGGTGTTTCCATTAGCTTGATTTACTTCCTCTATCTGATGTTTCAAATCTTACTTTTTTGCCTGAGCCTGAGTTTACATATAAACCAAACCATGCCGCACCAGCACCAACTATCACAGATACAAAACCTGCCTGTGCATTGTTTGGATCTGGAAGACCCATAAACCAGTTCATTGTTTGATAGAATACTACTGCATACATGAAAATTAACAATCTTGGAATAACTCTCCAATTGTCAAGCATTTCAGGTATTTCATACTTAATTGTGTACCACATTATATACTCCTATTGTATTATAGCAGTATTTATGTAAATTAAAAGGAAGGTGCCCGAATATTCGAGCACCTTGTTAGATTGTGTTATTTTTTAGTAAAGATCCAGTAAAGGACCCAAAGAGCAACTAAACCTACAAGCCCATTGCTTCCAATTTGGTTAACAATTGCAATTATATTCGCAACAACATCAAGGTCATAAAAACCAATAAGTTTGTCACCAAATAATACTTGTAGCACAACGCCAAATGCAATTAACGTAATTCCTACTTCAGTTAATTTTTTAACGCCATTGATTATTTTATCCCACATAAGTAATCTCCTTATTGCCGATGTATTATCAACTATGTCTTATTTAATGTATGTTTAATTAGAGATTAAAAGCTCTGTTTATTTTGCAGTGTTTGTGATAAATGCACACTTATGACCTGCTGTAGAGCCCTTAAAATAGGATTAAGACGCCAATATAAGGTTATTTTAGCAATGTAAGTTATTGTTTTTAAACAATAAAATTGTGGATAATTTGGCCAAAGTTGGCCTAGTTGAATTAACCGTATTGAGTTTCTAAGTGTACCCAAGCACTGCCGTCATAACCTTCAAAGTGGCTAGTGGTTGTGTTGTAACGTACCATTCCTACTGACGGAGATGCAGGTCGTTCTGCTGTTGTTCCTACTGGTAATTGAATAGCACCAGTGTTTGAATCTTTAGTAACTACTGTACCTGTTTCATCTGGTAATGTGATTGTTCTATCTGCTGTAGGTTCTGTTACTTGTAATGATGTTTCATGTGCATCTGCATTGGCACCTTCAAACTGTATTGATCCAGTTCCGCCTATGTATAAATTTGTACCATTGATAAGTTGTAAACTGTCAGATCTGAATCTTGCTGATATGTTGTTTGAACCTGCTTTTTGGAAAGCAAACTCTAATATACCATCTTCTGTGCCATCTGTGACATCTAAAATTTTACCTGTTATTTTAGCATAGTTTGTTTTGGCGCCTGCATCATTTTCACCTTGGAATTTAATTTCACCTAAGTAATCTGAATCTGCTGGGCTTGAACTGTTTCTATATAAATCTAGATTGGGACCTGACGCTGATCCGGTGGATGTACTTTCAACTTGAAGTGTTTCTCCATCGATCGACGTTAGTGTAACGCCATTTTTACCAATTTTGAACGACGGATTAGTCGTTCCTTTTAAATTATATGTTACTGCCATCTCTTCTCCATGTCAGCCCTTCTTTTCCAACCTGTTGGACTGTCCGGACTCACGTCCTAGTCATAGATAATATATGTACTTTAATTTATTTATCTATATAGTTAATTTTTTGTGTATTTTATAAATTAAGTTGGTATCTGAGTTGCCAACGTTCTAGCATCAGTTTGTCCATTTGTTCTTGAGAATGAGATCCATGTTTATGGACTAGTTCTTGTATTTCAGCTTCAACCTGTATTAATCTTTGACGTTTAGGATCCTTTACTTTTTTAGGTTGTTGTTCACTAACATGATTATAAGTTTTTACAGGTTTGTTTTTATTGTTACGTTTTTGCGTATTTTTTCTTCTATAAATCATAAGTGCTTTCTGGCTCCGCAGGCAGGACTCGAACCTGCGACCAATTGATTAACAGTCAACTGCTCTACCAACTGAGCTACTGCGGAATAATGTGAGCTTGGACTGTGTTGTTTTTTTCATCGTACAGTACGTCTATTAATCTTCCAGTTTTTCGATTAACAATAAACGGTAATAAAATAGCATCTCCATCTTGGTCTGCTACATCCACGTCGCAATAATACTGCTTCTCAACACCTTGCTTACGCAGTTCATCGTCTACACACTCTCTACATCTTCTTTGACGCAATAAAAGTGTAATATCAATGATATCTAAATTGGTATTTTCATTTGTCATATACTTGCACAATCTTATGCAAGTATTTAGTCAAAAGTTTACGCAAATAAAGAACTTACTGATTCCTCATTGCTTACACGTCTTATTGCTTCTCCGATAAGTTTATCGACTGACACTTGTCTTATTTTGGTAATATCATCTGGACAGCGATAAGTTATCGAATCAGTTATTACAACTTCTTCTAATTTGCTTTCTTGAATTTTTTTACATGCATCTTTTGTTAACACCCCATGGGTGATGTATGCCCTTACACTTACTGCACCTTTGGCTAATAATATTTTTGCCGCATTGCAAAGTGTGCCTCCGGAATCTACCATATCATCAACAAGTATTGCGTGTTTATCTTTCACACTACCAATCACATGCATAGCTTCACTAACACCTGGCCTCGATCTTCTTTTGTCAACAATTGCTATCATGCCATTGAATGAATCTGCAAATTTTCTAGCACGAACAACTCCTCCCGCGTCCGGAGAAACAAATACAGTTTTTGTTGATTCAGATCTTAATTTTTTCTTTATGTCCTTGGTAAAAAGAATTCTTGATGTTAAATCATCAACAGGTATATCAAAAAATCCTTGTATCTGACCTGCATGGAGATCCATTGTTAAAATTCTATCTGCACCTGCTTTGGTAATTAGGTTAGCAACCAGTTTGGCACTTATTGGAGTACGTGATGCACTTTTACGATCTTGCCTTGCATATCCAAAGTATGGCATCACTGCGGTAATCCTTTTTGCTGATGATCTTTTTAATGTGTCAATTATAATTAATAATTCCATTAGGTTGTCATTTACAGGTGAACTGGTTGATTGGATTATAAAACAATCTTCTCCTCGAACATTCTCTAATAATTCAACTGAACATTCACCGTCTGCAAATCTACTTATGTTTGCTGGAACAACTGTGGTAAAACAATGTTCAGCAATTTCTTCAGCCAAAAGTGTGTTTGACTGGCCAGCAATAATTTTCATTTATCCCCCTATTACTTTACTGTATAACGTTCATAAACTTTGTTTATGTTGTTATGCACTGTTACAAAACTTGCACACTTGGGCATATCTTTTAAACGTCTAGCACCAATATATGTACAAGCACTCCTTACCCCGCCTAAAATATCTTCTACAGTCGATTGTACAGGACCACGATGTGGTAATTTAATGTGTCTGCCTTCATTACCTCTGTAACCATCTTTTCTTTTACCATGTTTTTCTCTTGCACGATCTGAACTCATTCCATAAAATTCCACATTTCCATCTATAACTTGCTGTTCTGATTCATCATGACCCGCTAACATTCCTCCAATCATAACCATGTGAGCTCCACCGCCAAATGCTTTTGCAATATCTCCAGGATACACACAACCACCATCTGCCATTATGTGTCCATCAACTCCATTGGCCGCATCTGCACAATCAAGTATTGCTGAAAACTGTGGTACTCCTACCCCGGTCATCGTCCTTGTTGTACATACTGATCCTGGACCAATACCAATTTTAACAACGTCAGCACCGTTAATAATTAACTCTTCTGTCATCTCAGGAGTGACAACATTACCAGCAATAATTACTTTATCTGGGAATTCATCTCTTACACGTTTGATAAAGTCCACAAAGTTTTCATGATATGCGTTTGCGACATCAACCGTGATAAATTTAATGTCTGGAAATGATTGTAAAACTTCTTGCATATTTCGATAATCATCTGCTTCAGGATCCCACATTTTATTTGTACCTGTGCATACACTAACACTTTGTAATCTCACACCGTTACCTACTGCTTGTCTCCATTGATCAACTGTTGTTGATTTTGTGATCACAGTCATCATTTTATGTTCTTGTAAAACTCTTGCCATAGAGAAAGTACCAACACCATCCATATTGGAAGCAAAGATAGGTAAAAAGTTTACAACTTTTCCTGAATTTCTAAATGTAAATTTTCTTGTCATGTCGACATCTTTTCGACTTGATAGTGTACTACGTTTTGGTTCTAACAATACGTCATCAAAATTAAGTTTTGGTTCTGTATTAATACGCATTTTGTTTTTCCTTTAATTTATTAGTAACCTGTGGTCCTAGTAATTGGTTTATGAATGTTGTATAAACTTCTGGTTTAAAATGTATTTTATCTGAATGCATTTCATCGAACGTTTTTTTATCTCCAGCTTGTTGCTTTGCCCACTCAATAAAATTCCAGTCCATTGTTTCATTAAGCCAATAATTTTTTTTATTAATAAATGATTCATACGTGTCTTTAAATATATGATTATCATAATATAACTTTGGACAATGCGTAAACAATAAAAACTTGACATCTAAAGATTTTAAAGTATTAATAATGTTCATCATATTCGCAAGGTACAAAGAAATATCCATATCACTCATATCCATAAACACTGAATAAAAGTAACAATAAATTAACATATTTTTAAATTGTTCATCATTACTACCAAGTGCTTTATAAAGTTCATCAAATTTCTTTTTTACATTGTCTCTTTCATGATCACTTAAATTTGCACTCTTATAAAAACTTTCAACTGTCCATGTTGTTTTTCCTTTAAAGAAATCACGCACAGATGCTTTAGTATCTGATCCATGATAAAAATCAACGCATTCTTGTTTCGAAAGACTTTTTCTATTTGGCCATCCATATTGTTGACCGCGTTCCCAGTTCTTGGTTAACACACGTTGTCTTGAATATATTGGATGATAATTTTCTTGCTTGTTAATGTATGTTCCTGTAATATGACTTGAAATTTCTACATCAACTTTATCAGTGTCTGGTACTTCTATTACAAACATATCTGGTTTGTACTCTTTATAAAAGTTTAAAATTTTAGTTGGATAAAAGAAAGATGAAAAAGAACTTTCACCTCCATTAAAAATATAATTATCTACATTATTTTTTTGTAGGTAAGAACTTAATTGTCCTGGCCAGCCTTGATCAAAAGAATATGGAACTCCTTCTGCCCCACCAAACGTATGACTTGTTCCTAAACATACTATCTTATTCATTCTTTTATACTACTATCATTAAAATAAAAAATCAACATTATTCGTTCCATAATCTCCATTTTTTATCTTCAGGCTTCCAACCAACTGGAATAGGAAAATCCCAATCTTTTTCTTGCATTTCTGCCCATGCTTTTTCAAACATAGTATCAAGACTGTTTTCTAATGGATTTTCGTCTCCTTCTTCTTTGGTCATTTTATCTACTCGATCTAAAAATTCTTTTATTTCGTTATAAATTTTTTCTCTATTATATTCACGTAATCTTTGGTGATCGTAATATTCTTTTAATTTATAATATTCTTGTTCGGTAATCATCTTACCAATTGATGTCTTTTTTAAATCTATCAATAGCACTATAAAAAGGATTATCTAACCCATAATGTTTTGATATAGCGGCATGTATAAATTTAAAAGCCAAAGCAAGATCTTGTTGGAAATGTGCATCTTCAATTGGAAAATCTAAATCATGTAATTTATGTAGCAAAGCTTCTACACTACTTTTAGTTACTGCATCAGCTGATTTTAAATTTTTATGTCTTCTTTTAATCTGATGCTCTTTAATGTTTATAATTTTACTCATTTGGTTTCCATCCTGATATGACTTGAATTGAGTGATCTAGTTCACGTATTTCTTCTTCTAGTTTCTCTACTGTAACATCATTAAATGCATATTGCAACTGAGATTGCAATTCTTTTCTTTCTTCTCTTAATGTAGCTAATTTGTCTTCTATATATTGTGCGTCCATATTATTCTCCTAACTGTTTTTAATATTACATAATAAACTGTCTGACTCTTCAGTGCAAACACATCCGCCACCAATTGTTCCATCACAACTCATATCATGTCTGAACCATTTCTCAGGATAATCAGTAAAAACTGTTCCACAAATTATTCCTGCGGCAAGTATAATTGCAACTATAAGAGGGCTCCAATCTTTCAACATTACTGTGTACCTCCTCCTGGCTTCCTTGGATCTTGTTCTAAGATCTTAGGTGTTTTTAATTTTCTACCAATAACCTTTGCAACGTAAACAATGGTTGCTATCAATAGTGCTGACGATAACATAATATACATTGTCTTATGAATGTTATCAAATAACCACATCTCATAATCTGATTGTGTTCTTACCATTATGTTCCATATTGCAAATGCAAGTGCTTCGTAAATTAAAATAGTTCTAAATAAATTATTCATTATTCAAACCACTTTCTTGTCCACACTAGGAAACCAACACTAACAACCATTACTATTATTGCAGTCGGATATGGAAATTTCCAACCTCCAACAAATAATGCAATGCCTCCAAATGTAACAGGCAATATAAATTTTAAACCTTGATATAACTCTTCAGGGAATATATCCCAATGTG
>NHHF01000042.1 GCA_002171155.1 Betaproteobacteria bacterium TMED156 | reverse complement strand
TTGAATTTCAGCAAATATATGGTTTGGAAACCGTCATTATCCCGACGCACACACCAATGATAAGAATTGATAATCAGGACTTAATATATAAAACCATTGAAGAAAAAGTTGAGGCAATTATTGATGACATAACTAATAGAAATAAAAATAAACAACCAATACTTGTAGGAACTACCTCAATTGAAAGTTCTGAGCAGCTTTCAGGTTTCTTAAATGAAGTTGGTTTGGAACATCAAGTTTTAAATGCAAAGCAACATGAAAAGGAAGCAGAAATAATTGCGCAGGCAGGAAGACCAAGTATGATAACCATAGCCACCAACATGGCTGGAAGGGGGACAGATATTGTACTTGGAGGTAATATTGAGCCAGAAATTAAAAAACTAAAATCAAATCCTGATTTAAATGAAGAAGAAACTAATAAATCTATAATTGAATTAAATGAAAATTGGAGTGTTTTGCACAACACAGTTCTTAAAGCCGGTGGACTCCACATAATTGGAACTGAAAGGCATGAGTCTAGGCGTATTGACAATCAGTTAAGAGGAAGAGCAGGTCGTCAAGGTGACCCTGGTTCCTCCAGATTTTATTTGGCTATGGATGATTCCTTATTAAGAATATTCGCCGGAGAGAAAATGAAAGCTATCATGGATAGGCTCGGAGTTCCCAAAGGAGAAGCTATTGAAGCGGGTATGGTTACTAGATCTATTGAGAGTGCTCAACGTAAGGTTGAGAACAGAAACTTTGATATTAGGAAACAATTACTTGAATACGATAATGTATCGAACGAACAAAGAAAAATACTTTATACACAAAGAAATGAAATCCTGGAATCAGATTCTGTAGAATCACTAGTTACTAGGTTGAGAGAGGGAGCTTTAGAGAATGTATTTAGAAGTTTTATACCCATAGACAGTATAGAGGAACAGTGGAATGCAAAAGATTTAAGCGAGACTGTTTCAAAAGAATTTTCAGTTGAAATTGATTTCGTAAAAGAAATAGAAAAGTCTGATGAATTGGATGATGAAAAACTGCTCAAGACATTATTTGATACAGCCGAAAAAAAATATTTACAAAAGGTTCAGATTGTAGGCTCTAAATTATTCAACTCTTTTGAAAAATCAGTTCTTCTTCAGACAATTGATTTAGGTTGGAGAGAACATCTTTCAGCCTTGGACCATTTAAGACAAGGTATTCACCTCAGAGGTTATGCCCAAAAAGATCCAAAACAAGAGTATAAGAAAGAGGCCTTTTTACTGTTTGATAGATATTTGGCCAAAGTTAGGGATGATGTAACTATGGTATTAATGAAAATAGACATAGAGAGTTCTGAGGAAGCGGAGTCAGAAATTGATGAAAATCAAAGGTATGTAATTCAAGACGAAAATTTAAAATATTCAAAAGATGAGCTAGATAAAAATACAGGCCAGTCAGGCAAAGAGACTAATTCCAAATCTGCAAATAACATGATCCCAACATACAGAAGAGAGTTTCCTAAGGTAGGTCGAAATGAAAAATGTCCATGCGGTTCAGAAAAAAAATATAAACATTGTCATGGAAAAATTAAGTAGTTTTTTTTAGTTATTTAAGAACAATGGATTCAAAAAATACTGGTCAGGATAGTTCAAAGCCAATTAAAGGAATTTTAATTTCAACAATCTCAAGTGAAATCAGAAAGTCTTCGACTGAAGAGGATTTAGCACTCGTCTTTTTTGAGGCACCTACAATTATGGCTGCTTGTTTCACAAAAAATAGCTTTGCTGCCGCACCTGTCATTATGAGTAAAGAAAATATTAAAAATTTTGAAATACCTTTTTCTGGAGCTTTAGTCATAAATAGTGGTTGTGCTAATGCGGGGACTGGTGTTACTGGTAAATTGGATTGTGAAAAGATAACTAAGTTATTGGGTAAAAAATTAACCATTCCAAATCACATGATTTTGCCCTTCTCTACTGGTCCAATCATGGAAAGATTACCTATGAAGATTATAGAAAAGAATATTAACAAACTGATCTCAAATCTAGGTAATTCTAACTTGCTTAATCTTGCAAAGACAATAATGACAACTGATACTAAGCCTAAAATTTTTAAAAAAAAATTAATTCTTAATAATAAATTAGTCACAATAACAGGTATCGCAAAGGGGTCTGGAATGATTAGTCCGAACATGGCGACAATGTTGGCATTTATCTTTACGGATGTGAAATTAAACTATAAAGATCTGAAACAATTGGTTGATGAAGCCACAAGAACTTTTTTCAATCGAATATCAGTTGATGGTGATACATCTACAAATGATTCAGTAATTGCTTGCGCTAATGCTACAAGTGAAGTACAAGTAAATTCCACAGATGATTGTTACAAGCGGGATTGGAAAAATTTTAAAGATAGCTTTCTTAAAATTTGTTTTAATCTAGCTAAGTCGATAGTTTTAGACGGTGAAGGAGCTACAAAATTCATAACTATTAAAGTAATGAATGTAATCTCTGAGGAGGAAATTCAATTGGTGGGTGGAGCGATTGCTAACTCACCATTAGTCAAAACAGCTTTCTATGCTAGTGATCCAAATTTAGGTAGAATTTTGGCAGCAATTGGAAATGCTGAAATTCAAAATTTCAAAATTGATGATTTGGAGTTGAAAATTAATGATTATTGCGTCTTTAAACACGGTGAGATCAGTGTTGATTATGATGAAAGTGTTGCAAAAAAAGAAATGAACAATAAGGAAATTGTAGTTGAGGTAAATCTCAAAAGAGGGAAAATTACAGGAAACTTTTATTCATGTGATTTTTCTCATGAGTATATAACTATAAATTCAGATTATCGGAGTTAATCAAAAGTTACAAAGAGATAAATGGAAGGGAATGTTTTTAGTCGTTGACTTTAAATGTAAATGTTTGTCTAATTCTCTAAATCTGACAGCAATCAAGTGTTTATTAGCACTAATTTCTGAAACTACTTCCGGTTTTTTTTCAACAATAATTCTTATCAGTAAGACATGT
The DNA here is from genome assembly GCA_002171155.1 of Betaproteobacteria bacterium TMED156. Next base: position 7,485 of record NHHF01000042.1, on the reverse strand, counting down.
CTCCCTTCAAGTGCAAACTCATAAAGGCCATTTATTGCTGACAAGGGAATTGCTTGACTCCCCTCCCTTAAAAGTCTTAATGCTAAATCAATTGAATCCAGCAATGGTGTCAGAGGAGCAAGCCAAGAAGAAATATTTGAGGCCCTTAAATGTGCAGGTCTTTCTAACCAAGTATAAAAAGATGGAATATCAAATTGACATGTTCCCCCAGGGACACCTGATCTTCCTCTCAAAATAGATAACCATTCATACTCGGGAACATGAGGTCCTAGTCTAATAGGAACTGATGATAAAGAGGAGTGAGATTTTGCTATCTCTTTAACTAAAATTTTTAATTGTTCTTCAGACACTCCAGGCTGTCCTGAATATCTGATGAGCTGCAATCTTTGTCTATCAAGTTCCTGAAGCAATTCATTTTTGATATCAGCTCTATTCCCTAATAGGTCGTATAACTCAAACAATGTTCTCAGTGCTGATTGGTGGCTTTCAGGTTGATTTACTTGAGCAAGTTCATGCATGCGATTTCCAAGATGTTCTATTCTTAACATGGATCGCATTCTTTCGTTGCAAGGAAACTCGTATACGAGCTTATTTGTAAAGTTAATGACTTCAACATCATCAGTATTATCCTCGTTAGAGGTGGGATTCGCAGTGGTCTTGTTTTGATTTTCTATGTTCGATTCCATTTAATTAAATTACAACTTTAAGCATTATTTAAGAGATAATTATGAACTTTAAGTGATTTTTCTCTTAAGGACTCAAGAGAACCATCATTATCAATGATTAAGTCTGCTGCCGCAAGTCTAGCTGTTCTTGAAACCTGATGAGATTTAATTCGATCAAAGGTTTCGGCGTCTTTAGTACTTCTTTTAAAAGCTCTTATTCTTTGTATATTTTCGGGGCAGTCTACTACAACCACTTTCCAGATATCAGATTTTCTTTTTTTATTTATTTCAACCCATAGTGGTACAACATGAACAATATAAGGACCAACAGCTGATAAAGTTGCTAATTTGGCTTCCTTCGCGATCATTGGATGTAAAATTCTCTCAAGCTTAAGCTTTAATTTCTTATTTAAAAAAATTTCATTCCTTACTTTTTCCTTATTTAAACTTCCATCAACCTTGAAAAATTTTGCATCAAACTCTTCTCTAAGTTTTTCCAATACTTTGCCATCATTAGTTGTAAGACTATAAGAAATTTTATCCATATCTATGACTTCAATATTAAATTCTTCAAAAAAAGCAGAAACAGTTGATTTTCCGGAGGCAATACCTCCAGTGAGAATGACAACCTTTGGATAATTTCCGGAAATCTTATTTTTTTTCATCAATTACTTTCTAAAAAACTAGAATTTTTGGTACGCCTATTAGAATTGCATAAAAACCAATAGCTGGTCCGAAAGGTAATCTTTTATTAAATTTCCAGTTGTACAAATAAAAGCCCATGATAAAAATTATCAACATTGATAGTGACGAAAAAATAAGAACAAATAAAAGAATTTCCCAGCCAATCCAAATACCAATTACAGTAATTAAAAATATATCGCCTCTGCCTATAGGTAAGTGTTTGAATTCAAATTTATTTTTTGAAAAAAAAAATTCGCAAGATAGAACAAAAAAATTGTTGAGAGTATAAATAACATCCCAATTAAGCCAGATATTATGGATCCATAAAATGTTTCGTCATCGTATAAAATTGAAAATAATAAACCAAACATACCTAAGCTAATTGTTAGTTTATCAGGTAACAAGTTTGAATTAAAATCAAGTTGTGATAGTGCATTTAATGATGAAATCCATACAAACATAAAAATAACCCTAAATGATTCTTTCGTAATTTCAAATTCATCCCTAATAGTCAAATAATTATCTAAATAACAGTATGAAAAAAAAATAATAAATGAGATGTTTATTAGTAACCACTTAAGTTTTATAGCTGACGATTTTTTTGCAGTCTTTAGATTTGTCCACTTCGAAACTTCATTCTCAGCAAACTTTAAAAAAAAAATATTAAGTGCTATCGAGGTGAGAATACAGAAAATAGTAACTTTAAACATTACATTAAATAAGCACGGCGAAATTTGTAAAAAACATCATTCTATTTTTTTTCTTGGTTTTTGTTCTTTGATTTTGACTTAGGTTTGAAAATTCTTGCTTTTTTAATCAATAGACCTTGAACTGCTAAAATTTCAACTTGTAAATTATGAATCTTTAAGCTTAAATTTGTTTCTGGTAAATCTTCTAAAGTTTCGAGGATTAAACCATTGAGGGTTCTTGGACCATTAGTTGGCAAACTTAAACCAAGATCTCTATTAAGTTCTCTGACACTAGTCAACCCATTGACAATGGCATTATTGCAATCGTTCCATGCAACAGGTTGTGCAATAAAACCAGGATTGTCTGTTGTGAATTCACCTACAAGTTCTTCAACAATATCTTGTAATGTTATTAAGCCTTCCACTTCGCCATATTCATCTACAATTATTGCCAAATTTTCTTTTCGTTCTTGAAAATTCTTAAGTTGTGAAAATAATTTAGTACCAACAGGAATAAAATAAACAGGTTGAATCACATCCATTATTGATTCTTTAGAGAAGTCTTCTTTAGCTAAAATACTAATTACTCTTTTTATGTGTAAGATCCCCTCAATCTGATTAAGATCTCCATTACAAACAAGTATCTTGTTATGAAAACAGGTAGAAATTTGCTCTTTTAAAATAGATATATCATCCTCTAGATTAAGAAATTCGATTCTACCTCTAGGGATCATTACATCATCAATGGATAATTCTTCAAGGTCTAGCAAATTGAGAAAAATTTTTCTGTTATGTAAAGGAATAAAAGTAGAAGATTCAAGGACTGCTGATCTTAGTTCATCACTAGTTAAACCATCACTTTTTTGACTAGAAAATTCTAGATTAGCAGCTGAAAGCATAAGTGAGACTATTTTATTAATTATGAAAACAAAAGGCTGCAGTACCCAAGTAAAAAGAATTAAACCATAACTAGCAAGCATTGCTATTCCATCAGGCCTATTTGCCCCAGTAACTTTTGGAATTAGTTCAGCAAAGACTATCAATAATAAAGCAGCAGTCCCTGTTGCTAAAGCAAGAACTTGATCATTATTTCCAAAGGCATTGATAGCTATTGCCGTTACTAAAGCTGTAAGTGCTGCGTTAATTATATTGTTTCCAAGCAAAATTGTTCCCAAAAGTTTGTCAGTTCTGCTTAATAATCCGAGAACTTGTTTGGCACCTTTACTCCCTTTTCCCGCTAAATTTCTAATCCTATATTTGTTAACTGCCATTAAGCTAGTCTCGGATATAGAAAAAAAAGCAGATAAAAATAAAAGGCCTATTAGGATTAGTAGTTGTATCCAAAAAGGCAACTCATTCACTATTTAGATTCTCCTTTTAAATTACAGTGTTTTTTTGCATCAGTTTGTATTCTTTTTAATGTATTGATACCCTCTCGAACTCCTTTTGGATCTCTCCAAATCGCAGATCTTTCACCAGTGGTGTTAATTCCATGTGATGAAGCATCCATATTATCAAATTCAGCATATGTTAAATTTTCAATAAAATAATCCATAACACATGAACATTTGTAAAGACTATCCAAACCCCCACCATTTTCTCTCACACATTCATTTACAAATAAGACTCTATCTATCGTTGGATAATTGTTACTGTTTGCAAAGACATAAGGGTAAACCACTAAACCAGCGAGAATAATTACATTTTGTATTAATATTTTGTTGCTCATAAGGTACCTTTCTGACAAATGAATCTTTAATAACTTGCATTTATAGGTTTATAATATCCAAGTAATAAATTATAAGATTAACTTTTTTTTGGTGTGAGGAGATTTAATATGCGTAAATTTACTGCTTTAGTTTTGGCTTTTGGCCTTTTTTCTGCAACTAGTGCTTTTGCTTATGACAAAATTGAATGGCAAAAGATGGATAAAAATAAAGATGGTTATGTCTCTCCCAAAGAGATGGTTGATCATTACAATAAAGAAGGTGTATACAAGTAAAATTTTTTTACTACAAAATAAAAGGGGGTTTATGCCCCCTTTTATTTTACTAATTGTAAAATGAAATATGATTTTTTCTTATTCACTTTACTTTTTTAAATTGCTATTTAAAGTAATTTTACTGACCTGTTTCTTTTTTTGTTTTTTTACTCACAAGCCTATTTTAGCCCAAAGTAAAAAGTGGAAAGAATTTCATAAAGCACAAAAAGTTACCATGTTTTACTCTCCAAAAAGTTTAAGAGGCAAGGGAATTAAACAGTTAGAAGTTATGCTCAATTTTACTTCTGAGCAAACCTCTCAAGATGGAAAAAAAATAAAGTCAATCAGGATGATTCAAAATTACGACTGTACCTCCAATAGATTGAGACTTAGAAGTGCAATCAATTATTCAAAAAGCTTCCTAAAAGGTTATGAGGTTTCTAAAGGCAATGAAGTGACACCATGGCAGGCAATACCCAAAGGTACACCTTACAGCAAATTGATGAAAATAATCTGCGATTAAATTTATGTTAAAGCCACTAATCTGGATTTTGGCTGCTTTGCCTAGTTTAGACTTATTAATCTTAGTGTTTTATCAAAAGTTGGGAGCCAACCCTCAAGAGGCTATTTTAAGAGAGCTTGGCACATGGACTCTGGTTTTTCTGCTGTTGGTTTACTCTATTCCCCTCTTATCTAAATTTGGTCTGAGCTCACTTCAAAAATGCAGAAGAATGTTAGGTTTATGGGCATTTTTTTATGTAGTTCTTCATTTCGTTGCATTTTTGCTTTTTGAAAATGAATTAGTTTTACAGTTATTTATTGAGGATCTTTTTAGAAGGCCCTTCGTAACATTTGGATTTTCTGCATTTATTCTTTTAATACCAATGGCTATTACATCTAATAAAAAATGCATGACGTTTTTAGGGAATAACTGGAAAAAAATTCATAAATTGATAACACCTGTTTTGATTTTTTCAATAATTCATTATTTTTTACATAGGGTTGGAAAAAATGATTTTTTTGAACCAATAATAGCTTTGGCAATATTTACATCAATCTTTGTATTAAAAAAATCGATTCTAAAAAATTAACTTTGCTAATTTTTTCTATTCTTCACAAATGTAATTAAATCAAGTAATGTTAATTTACTTTGTGAATCTGAAAAGTAGTCTAAAGATTTTCTAGCTAGTGAACACTCTTTACCTACAAGTTGATTTGTATATTCAATAGCATCTGATTGTTTGATTAAGTCTACGATTTCTTCTAATTTATCTTGATTTGGATTTTGGATGGCATCTTCTATTTTTTTTTTATTTAGGTTGTTACAAGTTGATGCAACTCTAATTAAAGGTAAAGTTGGTTTACCTTCTCGTAAATCATCACCTAGTTTTTTTCCAATATCTTCCTCACTACCAACATAATCCAAAATATCATCAGTAAGCTGAAAAGCAGTTCCAAGATGAATACCATAAAGCCCGGCCTTATGTTCTATATCCTCTGAAGGGCTAAGAACAGCAATTGGAAGTTGACATGACGCTTCGAAAAGTTTGGAGGTTTTATAACGAATAACCTTTAAATAATTTTCTTCATTAATATTAGGGTCATTGCAGTTCATTAATTGCAAAACTTCACCTTCAGCAATGGTATTTGTGGCATTAGCCATTATTTTCATTATATGTTTAGAGTCCACAGCAACCATAATTTGAAAAGCACGGGAATACAGAAAATCCCCAACAAGAACACTAGCTGCACTACCAAAAATTGAATTAGCAGTTTTTTTGCTTCTTCTCAAACCTGATTCGTCAACGACATCATCATGCAAAAGAGTTGCTGTATGTATAAACTCAATAACACATGCTAATTTTACAAGTTTAAGGTAATCAACTTTGGGTATTTCTTGGTCTTTTTGCGTAGCTCGAGCCATTAAAAAAATGAGAGCAGGCCTTAATCTTTTGCCTCCACTATTTATAATATAATTTGCAACTTGATTTATCAAAGCCACATTACTATTTAGTTGCTTTTTTAATTCAAAAGAAACGTCTTCTATCTCTTTCGAAATGGTTTGAATTATTTTTTGATATTCATCCATTGTAAAAATATAAGTTTACTTTTTCAAAATTGTTAAAATAACATACAAATTTAGTTGACCTCAGTACATAAAAACTAATACCATTAAATGTTACACATTATTTGGGTAGAAGTATGTACGCAGTGATAAAAACTGGTGGTAAACAGCACAAGGTCTCTTTAGGTGATCAAATTGAGATTGAAAAACTAGATTTGTTAGTCGGTGATGAAGTTGTCTTTGATAAAGTTTTAGCCTATCAAGGTGACGACCCGAAAACGTCACAAATACAACTAGGGGCACCTTTTATTAAAGGTGCCCAGGTAGTTGCGGAGGTAATAAAACAGAATAAACACCCTAAAGTGAAGATTTTTAAGTTTCGCAGACGAAAACATTCAGCAAAATCAATGGGCCATAGACAGTCTTACACCGCAGTTGAAATTAAGGCTTTGAATTTAAAATAATCTAAATAATTTTGAGGGAATCTGATGGCACATAAAAAAGGTGGTGGATCTTCCAGGAACGGCAGAGACTCTGAATCTAAAAGGCTAGGTGTCAAAAAATTTGGTGGTCAATTTGTCTCACCTGGTAACATACTCGTTCGACAAAGAGGGACTAAGTTTCACCCCGGAAAGAATGTTGGAATGGGCAAAGATCATACGCTTTTCGCCTTGAAGACAGGAAAAGTTTTTTTTGCAGTCCAGGGACCGTTAAACAAGTCCACAGTTAGCGTTGTCAATTGATTATTTTTATATTAAGTTTTTTTTTAATCGACCTTATATCAACGCATTAACTTTTTTGTTGATAACCTCCATGATGGTTATCAGTTTAAGATTTGATTATGAAATTCATAGATGAAGCCATTATTGAGTTAAGAGCGGGTCATGGTGGTAATGGTGTTGTAGCTTTCAGGCGAGAAAAATATATTCCCAAGGGAGGGCCTAGTGGTGGGGATGGAGGTGCTGGTGGCAGCATAATTGGCCAAGCTGACAGGAATATCAATACTTTAATTGACTATAGATACGCGAGAATTCATAAAGCTAAAAATGGTGAACAAGGGGGCGGCTCTGATTGTAACGGAGCTAATGCACTTGATGTAGTCCTTCGTTTTCCAGTAGGTACTATCATTAAGGATGTAGATACTGGTGAAATGATTGCTGATTTTCATGAACATGGAGAAAGAATCCTGCTTGCTGAAGGTGGCATTGGTGGAATGGGAAATATACGTTTCAAATCAAGTACAAATAGAACACCTAGACAATTCACAACAGGAAAAGAAGGACAAATTAGAAAATTAAAGCTTGAGTTGAAAGTTTTAGCGGACGTTGGAGTATTTGGATCTCCAAATTCTGGTAAGTCATCATTTGTAAACACTTGCACCAAATCAAGAGGTAAAGTTGC
>NHHF01000041.1 GCA_002171155.1 Betaproteobacteria bacterium TMED156 | reverse complement strand
GAACCGATTCCAAAAAGATTAGTTAAAGATTTGGAAGCTTTAAATAAAGGATTTAACGATTATGAGCAGTTGTTACTAGGTAAAAAAGGCATCAGTCAAATTTATAATGTAACTTTATTTTTTACATTACTTTTGTCGATACTAGGGGCTTTACTTGCTTCTGTTTTCTTGAGCAGTTGGCTGGTTGGACCCCTCAGATCACTTGAGAAAGCAACAAAAGCGGTTGCAATTGGTGATTTTAGGCCTTTAAAAAAAGATAAATTGAATCACGAGTTAAATGATTTATTAGCATCTTTCAATGAAATGATGAATAAGATAAACACAGCACAAAATATTGCCTCTGAAAGTGCAAGAAAATTAAAAGAATCAAGTAGATTTTTTGAGCAATTGCTAGCTCATTTAACAACTGGTGTTATGGTTTTTGATCAAGATTGGAATTTAGAGCAATTCAATTCAAGTGCTCAATCAATTTTAGGGTGTAATTTAGTTGATAACCTAGAAAAACCGATAAAAAAAATTAAAACTTTTTCAAATCAAAATTTTAACGAGGTTATAAAGCAAACACCTTTAATTCCTCAAAGAATAGATAGCCGCAAGGAGGATGGAACCGAATTGAGTTTGGTTATTTCGGTTTTCATTTTATCAGAAAGCGGACACGATGAGAAAAATAGAATAATTTTAGTATTCGATGACGTTACTGCGTTGCTTGCAGCACAAAAATCTCAAGCTTGGGCAGATATGGCAAGGGGTTTAGCTCATGAGATAAAAAACCCCCTAACTCCAATTCAATTATCAGCGGAACGTTTACAAAACAAAATATCCGGACATCTTGGTGAAGAAAATGAGAATATCTTAAACAAATCAACACAAATGATAATAACTCAGGTTTCAGCTCTTAAAACAATGATCGATGAGTTTCAGAATTATGCAAGATTACCCTCAGCTCAGCCAACATTAGTTAAATTAGATAAATTACTTGCGGCGACTCTTCAGTTTTATTCGTCGGAAGTAAGAATAAAATTTTTAAATTTGTCAAAAAATTGTGATCTTAAAATTAAAGTTGACCGTGATCAATTAGTCCAAGTAGTGCATAATTTAATTCAGAACGCTCAGGATGCAATTGGTGATGCTAGCAATGGAGAAATTAAAGTTACTTGTAAATCAATTAAGGAAAACTCAATTAATAAGATTAGATTCTCAGTAGAAGACAACGGTGTGGGGATTCCAGATAATTTATTATCTAAAGTATTCGAACCGTATATAACAACTAAATCTAAAGGTACGGGTCTTGGATTAGCAATCGTTAAAAAAATAGTTGAAGAAAATAATTCTGAAATAAGCTTGGTTAATAAAAGAAATAAAAAGGGACATGTTATGGGTGCAATAGCTACAATAGATTTTCCAAAAAATCTTTAGGACAGTTTTAAATACAACAGATATGGCTGAGATCTTAATAGTTGATGATGAAATTGGTGTTCGTGAACTGCTTACGGAGGTTCTTCAAGATGAAGGACATTCCGTAACGTTAGCAACTAACGGAGCTGAAGCAAGAAGTGCGCGTACATCAATGAAATTAGACCTGGTTTTATTGGATATTTGGATGCCAGATACAGATGGTATTACTTTATTAAAAGAATGGGTTGCTTCCGGTTTAACTGAAACTCCAGTTATAGTCATGTCTGGACATGCCACAATAGATACTGCTGTTGAGGCAACAAGAATTGGTGCATTTGATTACTTGGAAAAACCAATAACTTTGACAAAGTTGTTAAAAACAATTCAAAAAGCAACTGCCAAACAAGATCCAAGTTTAAACTCTCTTGCTGACAGAGAAAATTTAAAAAAGCGAACTTCGTTTAAGCCAGCTAACCTAAAAACTAAAGAAATTCCCGTTAAATTACCTCAACAAATGCATTCAGTTGGATATAAATCTCAAACAGAAGTAATAAAGTCAAATAAAGAAGATATTGCGAAGAATGTTCCACTTACTAGAGAAGATATTGCTCTATCAGAAGCAAAAGAAGCTCTAGAAAATATAGATTTAGATTTGCCTTTAAGAGAAGCTCGAGATTCTTTTGAGAGAATTTACCTAAGTTATCAATTAGCAAAACTTCAGGGTAGTATGACAAGATTAGCCCAAAGATCAGGTCTTGAAAGAACACATCTTTATAGGAAAATTAGGCAACTTGGTATGGAATTACAAAAAGGTATATTTAGAAAAAGCCAGTAAATGAAAATTCTTATTTTGGGTGCAGGTAGGGTTGGTTCAAACCTTGCAGAAATGCTTGTCATTGATAAAAGTGACGTTACAGTAGTTGATACTGACATTGAAGCTCTTGAAAAACTCCAAGAACGTTTTGATCTAAGAACGGTAGTTGGTACTGCAACTTCTTTGGATGTTCTTAAAGAAGCTGGTATAGATGACGTTGATATGCTAGTGGCTGTAACTGCTAATGATGAAGTTAATCTGGTGGCGTGTAAACTAGGCTACAGTCGTTTTAATGTTCCTCAAAGGATTGCGAGAGTAAGATCAACACAATGGCTAAACTCCCCCGACTTACTTGGGCCAGATGGATTTGCAGTTGATAAACTCATAAGCCCGGAATCATCTGTAACAGAGACAATTTGTCGTTTGATAGAAATTCCTGAGGCACTCCAAGTAATTGAGTTTGCAGATGGTATTGTCACTATGTTAGTTGTACTTGCCCATCCAAGGGGTCTTTTAGTGAGTCACCCAATAGGTGATTTAAAAGATCATTTACCAACGGTCGACTGCAGAGTTGTAGCTTTATTTCGAAAAGGTAAAGCTTTAATTCCAGAGGCTGATACTTATATTGAAGTAGGAGACGAAGTTTTCGTTTTAGTAGCATCAGAAAATGTTTTGCAAGTTTTAAGAGAACTACGTCAGATTGATGATCCTGTTAGAAGAGTAATGATAGTAGGAGGAGGCAACGTTGGAACTCGTGTTGCTCTTTCAGTTTCAGATACTATGACCCCAAAAATAATTGACCATAACAAACCACGTTGTGAAAGAATTGCACAGATTTTAAGTGACAAAGCACTTGTGATTCATGGAGATGCTACAGACGAGGCATTATTACTCGAAGAAAATGTTGGTGATGTAGACATGTTTGTTGCTCTTACTAACGATGATGAAAACAATATTATGTCTGCCCTTTTAGCTAAAAGATTGGGTGCTAATCGAGTAATGTCTCTAATTAATAGAAGAGCTTATGCAGAATTAGTTGAGGGAGGCAATATAGATATTACAATAACACCATCTCATACCACTCTAGGTGAGTTATTAAAATACATTCGAAGAGGTGACATTGAGGCTGTTCACAGTTTAAGAAGAGGTGCTGCTGAGGCATTGGAAATAATTGTACATGGAGACAAAAAAACTTCCAAAGTAGTTGATAGAAGAATAGACGAAATTGATTTGCCTTCAGAGGCTTTTTTGGGAGCGATTGTGAGAGATAAGGAAGAAACCAAAGAAGTACTAATAGCTCATCATGATGTAATTATAAGAAATAATGACCATCTTATAGTTTTTGTATCTGACAGAAAAATTATCCCAAATATTGAAAAATTATTCACAGTAGCCCCCAGTTTTTTTTGATTACAAATGTTTAAAAACTCAGAAAAAACAGCTGAAATTATATTTATTTTAGGAATTATTGTATCTTTGTTTTCGCTTTTTTTTTCAGTGCCTATAGTTATTAGTTTAATTTATGGTGAAGATGTACATAAAATTTTTTTTGTAATTGGAATTATCACACTTCTTATCGGCACATCGGTCTCGTTTATTTTTAGAAATAAACAAAATATTAAAAGTTCTAAAAAAGAATTACAACCCAGAGATGGTTTTCTTTTAGTGGTTTTAGTCTGGATGGTTTTGTCTTTTGTATCTTCTTTGCCTTTTTATTTTCAATTTGAAAAAATATCTTTTATTGCTTCAGTATTTGAGGCTATATCTGGATTGACAACGACTGGAGCAACAGTATTTGATGGCCTGGATCATATGTCAAAGGGAATTCTAATATGGAGGGCATTATTACAGTGGATTGGCGGTATGGGAATTCTTGTATTAACTATCGCTATATTGCCACTCCTAGGAGTTGGTGGGATGCAAGTATTTAGAGCTGAAGCTTCAGGTCCAATGAAAGATAAAAAATTAACTCCGAGAATAGCGGAAACAGCAAAAGCCCTATGGGTAATTTATCTTGTATTAACCTCAATATGTGCTTTTTTTTATTGGTTGGCAGGAATGTCTTTTTTTGATGCGACTGCACATGCATTCACAACTGTCAGTATTGGTGGTCTTTCGACTCATGACGAAAGCATAGGTTTTTTTAATAATTCTGCCATTGAGTTTACTGCAATTTTCTTTATGATTTTGGCAGGTATGAATTTTACTCTTCATTTTTCAGTTATTAGAAATTTGTCTTTCAAGATGTACTGGAAAAGCATTGAAAATAAATGTTTTCTGTCAATACTATTTCTTGGAATAGTTTTTGTTTTTTTAACGTTGTTAACTATGGATCAAAACATTGGTACATTCGATTATTTAAGAATAGTTAGTTTTAATGTTATTTCAATCGCTACTACCACTGGGTATGCAACTCAAGACTACGGACAGTGGCCTCCAGTTGCTTTTTCAGTAATGCTGCTTCTTTCATGTTTTACTACTTGCTCAGGTTCTACAGGAGGCGGAGTAAAAATGATAAGAATAATAATAATGTTCAAGCAAGCAGGAAGGGAGTTATCAAGATTAATGCACCCTCACGCAATAATTCCTATTAACATTGGAGAGTTATTGATAGCTAATAAAGTAGTCATGGCGATTCTAGCATTTATGTTTTTTTACATAGTTACTTTGCTTGTAACATTTTTTCTATTGATGTTTAGTGGGCTAAATCCCGGCACATCCCTCTCAGCATCTATTGCATGCTTGAATAATTTAGGACCAGCTCTTTTCGAGTTAGGTCCAACCTCTAACTATGGTATTTTAAATGACTTTCAACTCTCAATTCTGGCTACAGCAATGTTACTAGGTAGGTTGGAATTATTAACAATTTTTATTTTCTTCTCGGGTGTATTTTGGAAAAAATAATTCATATTTTAGAAGAGCTAAATCGATAAATAGCGGTTGTGCATTTTAATGTAACAAAGTGTTTAACTATTTTGGCTCTGTCATCGCTAGCCTCATCAATATATAGAGCTTCAACATTCGAAAAATTTAGTTTTTTTAGTAGTAGTTCAAAGTCTTTAATAGTAGCAAAGTGTAAATTTGGTGTGTTAAACCATTCAAAAGGTAATCGATTATTAACTGGCATGTGGCCTTTAACAAGTGATAAAAGATTAGCCCAGTGACCAAAGTTAGGAATGCTAACAATTACTTTTTCACCCAAATCTGATATTCTTTTTAAGACTAGTTCGGTTTTTAAAGTTGCTTGTAAAGCTTGTGAAAGAATTACAATATCAAATTTGGTTTTATCAAATATTGACAAACCGCTCTCTATATCTGCTTGAATAACGTTTAGTTTTCTCTTTACGCATAGATTCACTTTGTCTGGTGATATCTCAACACCATAACCACTGCAATTATTTTCATTGCTCAACCATTCAAGAAGCATACCGTCCCCGCATCCCAAGTCTAAAACTTTACTGTTTTTTGGAATCCAATTTGCTATAACACTTAAATCGTCTCTAAGCTTCATTTGTTTTCCTAAAGTTCAAATAACAATTTTATTAAAGTAACTTCTTATAATTTGGTGGTATTCCATGTCTTTTAGTAGAAAAGAGTCGTGCCCATTTTCAGATTTTATCTCAATATAAGAAACATCAACTTCATTTTCAATCAACGCGGATACTAATTTATGTGAATGGCTTGGTGGAAACCTCCAATCTGATGTGAAGGATAATACAAGACACTTTGCTTTTACGCAATCAAGCGCTTTTGTTAAATCGCCATTAAATTTTTCAGTTGGATCAAAATAATCTAAAACTCTAGTTATTAACAAATATGAATTTGCATCAAACGTATGTGAAAACTTTTCTCCTTGATATCTTAAATATGACTCAATTTGAAAATCAATTTCATATGAAAATGAATATGTTTCTTTACTTTGAAGATTTCGACCAAATCTTTCTGTCATCCCATCTTGAGAAAGGTAGGTGATATGGGCAAGCATTCTCGCTATTGATAAACCGACTTTTGGGTATGTCTCCATGGAATAATAATCGCCACCATGAAAATCAGGATCAGTAATAATCGCTCTTCTAGCAATTTCATTAAAAGCAATGTTTTGAGCTGTTAGACTTGCAGTTGAAGCAATTATGATTGCATGTTTAATTCTATTAGGATAAGAAATACTCCATTGAATTGCTTGCATACCACCCAGACTACCTCCAATAACAGCGGCAAATTCTTCAATTTCTAGGCGATCTGCTAATAGTGCTTGACTTTTGACCCAATCTTCAACAGTCAAAACAGGAAAACTACTTCCATAAGGTCTTTTAGTATTTTCATCAATAGATGCTGGACCAGTTGAACCAAAACATGATCCCAGGTTGTTAACTCCAATAACAAAAAATTTGTTTGTGTCGATGGGTTTTCCTGGGCCAATCATGTTATCCCACCAACCGATTTCATTATTATCGTTCATTCCTGCAACATGATGTGAAGCATTTAAAGCATGACAAACTAAAATTGCATTTGAATGTGTATTATTTAATTTCCCGTAAGTTTCATAAATTAAACTAAAATTACTTAAGCTTGTACCATTTTTTAATTCAAATGGGATCTTAAATTCCGCTATTTCTTCTTTTATAAAATTCACAATTATTTATTTCAAATTTAATATTTTTTCTTTTATCAAAAGTATTTCATTACAGTTCATCGAGAAACATTTTAATCCTAAATTCAATAAAAGTTCTGTGTGACGAATGTTACCAGCCATTTCTCCACAAATAGACAATGGAGTATTATACTCATTACATACTTCAACAACATTTTTTATCAATTCTATAATTGCAGGATGTTCAGGATCATAAAGACTCGACACGTAACTATTAGTCCTGTCAATGGCGAGAGTATATTGAATCAGATCATTAGTCCCAAGGGAGACAAAATCCAAATGTGGAAGCAAACTTCTAATAGCTATTGCTGCAGATGGTACTTCTATCATTGCCCCAATTTCAATTTCTTTATTGTATTTTGTTTTTTCTGAATCAAGTTGCGTCATAGCATTTAGAATTAATTTTCTGCAAGCAATAATTTCATTGCTCCCACTTATTAATGGGAGAAGTATTTTGATATTTCCAAAACATGAGGATCTTAATATCGCTCTAATCTGAATTGTAAAGATCTCAGTATTTGCCAAGCAAAGCCTGACAGCTCTAAGTCCAAGAGCGGGATTTGCTGGTTGTTCTTTGGTGTTGTAAAGATATGGAATATTTTTGTCAGCACCCGAGTCAAGAGTTCTTATAGTAACTGGCAGTCCTTTCATATCAACAGCAACCTTTTTATAAGCTAAGAATTGCTCATTCTCTGAGGGCATACTTTTTTTATTTATAAACAGAAATTCACTTCTAAATAAACCAATTCCGTTAGCACCTTGATCTATAGCTTTTATAGTTTCTTGTGGCTGTTCGATATTTGCCATTAAAGAAATATAATTACCACTTTTTGTAATACATTCAACGTTTTTAAGTTTTTTTAATTGTTTTTTAAATCGAAGTTTTTTTTCTTTTCTTTCTTGATAGATATCTAAAATCTTTTTATCAGCTCCAACTATTATTGTTCCACACTCAGCGTCTAAAATTATATTTTCTCCATGCCTTATTAAATTTAAAGACTTTGTAATACCTAGAATAGCGGGTATGTTTAAACTCCTAGCAAGTATTGCCAAGTGAGATGTGGGACTACCTAACTCGGTTGCAAATCCAATAACATTTTTATCAAGATAAGAAACTTCTGATATGGATATATCTTTAGAAATTACAATCCAATTTTCGTTTGAATTATCACTTTTATTCGAATGAGAGCCATGTCTTTGGTCATTGTTTCTTTTTGAATCATCAGAGTTTACTAAAGTCTTTAGTAGTCTGCTTACTAATTGCTCAACATCTTGTTTACGTTCTCTAAAATATGGATCATCGATTTTATCGAATTCTTTACAAATTATATTTAACTGATTTACCAAAGCCCATTCAGCATTACAACTTGAATGTAATATTTTTTCTTTTGTTCCATTTATCAAAACATGGTCATCTAAGATCAGCCGATATGACTCAAGTAAACTTCTGAATTCCCTAGTGAGTTTCTTTTCATCATCAAAAGAAAGTTCTTTCAATTCACTTTTTAAGAAGTTAACAGCTTTATTAAACCTTAATAGCTCGGACCCAAGCTTCTCAGGAGCAACAGATTTAAATTTTACATCTAGCTTCGAAAAATGAGGTAACAACCAAGCTTTACCAAAAACTAAATTGTCACCAACTCCTTTCCCTTGAATGACAAATGCCATTTCCTTTTAACCCTCTTCGTAAAAATTTAATTGAAAAAGTTTGAGCAACTCAGTAATAGCTAAATCTTCTTTTTCACCATTACATTCTATTTCTACTTCACATCCTTTTCCAGCAGCTAACATAGTAATTCCCAATACGCTCTTAGCATTAACTTTTTTTTCATTTCTACAAATATACACTTGGCATGGAAACTTAGAAGCTAGCTGAGCTAATTTAGAAGAGGCTCTTAAGTGAAGGCCTAATTTGTTTGTGATAATAATTTTACTTTTTCTCATTATTAGTTCTAAAATTGTTTTGATCCGTCAATATAAGCTTTTCTCATCCGTTTATTAATCACTTCAATATTCTCATCTTTATGATTAATTGCGCTAAGTAAAATGGGAATATTTATTCCAACAAATCCTATATATTTGACTGGATTCCTTGACAACCATAAATGTAATCCATTACTGGGTGTAGCTCCAAGGATATCAGTTAGGACTACGATTTGTTCAGGGCTTTCCTTTTCTACCCATTTTTTTTGTATAAAGTCAGAAACTTTTTCCGGTGTGTCAGTGGGAAGAACATCAATAACAATTAACTCATCAATTGTATGTTCAAACGAATGTTGCATAGCCTCAGTAAAAGCTTTTCCAATTGGGCTGTGACAAACAAGAAAAAAAAACATTTTCCTAACTGGTTCCAAGCAATTTGGAAACTTCGCTATAGAAAATTTCACCTAAGTTTATCTTAGTAAGCTTGGTAATCTCCTTAAATCCAGTTGGACTGGTTACATTTATTTCAGTTAAATATTTTCCGATTATATCTATACCAATTATAAAAAAACCTTTTGGAGCCAAAGCAGACCCAACATCACCTGCAATCTGAAAATCTAATTCACTCAAAGGTTTAATAATTGGATTTCCACCTGCAGCAAGGTTTCCAATGTATGAACCTTTTTTTGGAACTCGCGCTAATGCACAGTCAACAATCTTTCCATTTAGTATTAGAATTCGTTTATCACCTTCAATGATATCAGGTATAAATTTTTGCCCAACGATTTTATTTTTTCCTTGTTCAGTTAAAGTCTCAATAATAGTTGGTATATTAAAGTCAGTTTTTTCAACAACAAAAACTCCATTCCCACCCATCTCATTTAAAGGCTTAAAAACAACTTTTTCATGATTCTTAGAAAACTCAATCAGTTCTTGTTTATTTGACGAAATTAAAGTTGGCATTATGTAATTATTAAATTTCAATATGGATAACTTTTCATTATGATTTCTCAACTCTTTTGGGCAATTAAAAATTTTAACACCTTGATCTACGGCTACATCAAGAATCATTGTTGCTGCGTGGTATTTCTCATCAAAAGGTGGATCAGTTCTGAGAAAGATGATATCAATCTCATTCAAATTAAGTGTCGTAAGTTCTACTTCTTGATACCAAATATTTTCACTATTAAATTTTTTGATCAAAGTTGTTTTAGCTATTACTCTTGTTCTTTTGGAGTTGACTTGTAAACTAAGGTCTTCAATAGTGCAAACTCTACATTCATAACCTCTTTCCCAAGCTCTTTCTATTAAAAAAATTGTAGAATCCTTTGAAAAATTTAATTTTTCAATTGGATCACAAATAAAAAGTAAATTCATATTGAGATTATGTAAGAGACGAAGAAATTTCACAAACTTCGTTTGACGCTGCTAGCGACGCTAACCTTGCTAAAACTCCGTAAAAGTACAATCTGTTTATAGTTGAGTTTGGGTCTTTGCTACTTGAAGGGAATTGGCAACCGTCCTCAAAAGGCAAAGGAAAAAATTTCATACCAGGTGTGTTTAAATTCTCATCAAGTCCTCTGTCAGCATGAACTCTATAAAACCCCCCTACTACATATCTATCAACTACATAAACTACAGGCTCCGCAACGAAAACAGTTTTTGAGTCAACAAATGTCTCAAAAGAATATACACCTTCTTGAATTAATACATCAGTTACTTGCATACCTTCTTTTATTTTTGACATTTTATTTCTTTGTTTCCTGTTGAGGTTTTTTATTTCATTTGCATCTCTAACAGTCATAACACCCATACCGTAGGTACCAGTATTAGCTTTTACTATAACAAAGGGTTTTTTTTTGATTTTTTTTTCTTTATATTTTTTAGTTATTTTATTTAACAGATCAGAAATATGATCGTACAAACAATTTTCTCCCTGCCTACTTTTAAAGTTTATTTTTTTACATTCTTCAAACAAAGGGTTTATTAACCATGGATCGAATTTCATAAATTCACAAAACTTTTTGGAAACTTCGTCATATTTAGAAAAATGATTCGATTTACTACGCAACGCCCAGCTAGAATTAAGAGATGGAATTATTAACTGTTCATTAGATTTAAGAAGTTGTTCGGGGACACCAGATGAAAAATCATTATTTAGTAGTATTAAATTTGAGTCAAAATTTTTCAAACCTACTCTTCCATTTGAGTACGAAATGGGTTCAATCTCAAAACAAGACTCGCCACCACCAACCTTTTTGAAGTTTACTTCTAAATTATTTTTCAATTCTTTACTGAAGCTACCAACCTTAACATTAAATCCTGCATTAGTGAGAATATAAGTAAGATTACCCAAATTTTCTAAATAATGTTTATTTCTAGTATGGTTTTCTGGTACGAGAAGTATATTTTCTATTTGTGGACATCTCTTCTCAATACATGCCATAAAAGCTTGGATAGTACAATTTAGATCTTTTTCTGCAAGATTGTTGAACCCAGCAGGGAAGAGATTAGTATCAACAGGTGCAATTTTGTAACAAGAATTTCTGAGATCTACTGAACAATAAAAAGGAAGGTCATTGGCATTGGTGAATTCTGTCCTGAGCCAATATTCAACTGATGAACTTTTTTCTATTATAGATTTTTCTAGATCTAATAATTCGCCACATAAAGAGGCTTTTAATTGTGGTCCCATTTTTTAATTGTATAAAAAAAAAAAAATCCCCGCTGAATATCAATTCAGGGGGGATTAAAAGGTGTGAGTCAAGCTTTGCTTACGACCCAACCTGGAGAAATTTATTAATTTAAGTAGTAAGCTTTTTCGCTGTGGGATGTAACATCTAAACCCTCGCGTTCATCATCTTCACTTACCCTTATTCCAACTAATAAGTCGGCAACCTTTAATGCTATGAAAGCAGCTACAGCAGAAACAATAATCGTTATAATTACTGCTTCAAGTTGTATGAAGACTTGCCCACCAATCGAGAAATCATCTCCACCAGTTCCACCTAACGTTGGTGCGGTGAAAACGCCTGTTAATATAGCACCTAAAATACCACCAACACCATGAATGCCAAATACATCTAATGATTCATCAGCACCGAGAAGGGATTTAAGTCCGGTGCAGGCCCACAAACATACAAAACCTGCAATAGCACCTATTATTATGGCTCCCATTATTCCAACTGAACCACAAGCGGGAGTAATAGCTACTAGTCCAGAAATCATACCAGAGGCAGCACCAAGCATAGAAGGTTTGCCCTTAGAAATAGATTCTCCTATTGTCCAAGCTAGGATTGCTGCACAGGTTGCAAAGAGAGTATTAGCAAAAGGTAAGGTAGCTCCAGAAGTAGCTTCTAAATTTGAGCCAGCATTGAATCCAAACCAACCAACCCAAAGTATGGCTGCACCAATTAGAGTCATTGGTAATGAGTGAGGAGGCATAGCCTCTTTCCCATAACCCATTCTCTTTCCAAGAACATAAGCGGCAACTAAACCTGCGATACCAGAATTTATATGAACGACAGTTCCACCAGCAAAGTCAAGAGCACCTTTGTCGAGTAAATATCCACCTGGACCCCATACCATGTGGCAAATAGGAAGATATGAAAGAGTGAACCATATAACTGCAAAAAGTAATACACCAGCAAATTTAGCTCTTTCAGCCATAGACCCTACTATTAAGGCACATGTTAAACCGGCAAACGTTGATTGGAAGGCTATGAAAATAGTCTCCGGCAGCACGATACCGTCAGTGAATGTACCAGCAGTTGAGTCGATTGTAGTCTGGCCAAGAAACAGTTGAGACATACCACCAATGATTGCATTACCCTCAGTCAGTGCTAGGGAGTATCCATAAATAGCCCAAAGGACTACTATTAAACAAAATACAGCAGTTACTTGCATTAACATCGACAGCATATTTTTAGTTCTAACTAGTCCACCATAAAACAAGGCTAGTCCTGGTATAGCCATAAAAGTAACTAAAAGAGTAGCAGTCATCATCCATGCAACGTCACCTTTAAAAACTAGTGGTTCAGCTGCAGCAACAACTTCTTCTACAATTTCAGGATCTTGAGCCAGTACCGGAAATGAAACCATAGCAAATATTGCGCCTAATAGTCTCATTGGAATCAAGCCAAGGGCTTGTTTTGAAATCTTCATAATTAATTACCTTTAAAAGTATCGTTAAAAATCGTTAATTAAAATTAATAAGAAAAGTTTAGAGAGCTTCTTTGCCTGTTTCTCCAGTACGAATACGGATAACATTTTCAAGATCAGCAACAAAGATTTTTCCATCACCAATCTTTCCTGTTTTTCCTGAGGACTCAATAGCCTCTATTGCACCGTCGAAAATACTGTCATCAACAGCTACCTCAACCTTAACCTTTGGTAAAAAATCGACGACGTATTCTGCTCCACGGTACAATTCAGTGTGTCCCTTCTGTCTACCAAAACCTTTAACTTCAGTAACAGTTAATCCTTGGACACCAATGGCAGATAAAGCTTCTCTAACCTCGTCCAACTTGAAGGGTTTAATTATTGCTGTGATTAATTTCAATTTAATTGTCTCCTATTATAAGGGGGGATGGTAGTTACTAAATTAGAACGATTTAGTAAAAGATAAGACCGCACCTGAAACACAACCTGATCCAGTACATCCATCACCACTATTGTCAATGAAATCAACGCCGACACCATAACCATTACCCACGTCATAGGCTATGCTAATGCTGTAATCTTCGTAATCGGCACTTGAATCATTCTCAACAGAATGTGTTCCTGCATGAGCAGTAAAACTTAATTTTTCTGATATTGGGTAATCAAAATTGATTTGGGTGTAAGTTGTACCGTCTGAATCGGTTGCCCCGTACCAGTCAGTTGTAAAATAGTGGAAACCAACGCTAATTGGGCCATAACCAGCAATAGCATAGACCTCGTTGGAATTTATTTGCGCACTTTGGCCGGAATTGTCAGGATAATAGTAGTATAAATCGCCAATATCAATGCTTAAACCACCAGCTTCAAAAGCATATCCAGCATAAAAATCCATTTCCATACTTGTATTGCCATACTCAACATTAGAGTTCCAATTACCGATATAGAAACCACTGGAGTGAGATAAGTCAAACCCACCCTGAATAGCTGGGGCATCCTCAGTTTGTTTCACTCCTCTAAATCTGTATTCCGAAAAAACTCCAACATTAGCAGAAGCTTCCCATGCGCTTTCAGCTGCATGTGATGCTGTAAAAGTAAATGGCAATGCTGACGCAATAAGTGACAACAATAAGACACGTTTCTTCATATTTTTCTCCATAAGACGAATAGTTAATCAGTTAAACTATTGCCATAAACGTGCCAGTTTAAAATTTTTTGCCTTTAAAAAAAATACGATTTAAATCAATTATTTACGGTCGATACAAAAAAAAAATCTATATATTTTAATTCTAAATGCAATATTTAGTATCTTTTCTGCACTAAATTAGTGAATAATGCACTAAATAAAATCATTATTATTTTAATAATTTAGACTAAATATTGTTTATAAATGATAAATTGATACATCAAGAAAATTAGGATTTAATCAATGGAAGAAATTATTTCAGAGTTTAAAAAAAAATTTAAAGATTTTTCAAATCATTCGTCTAGAGAAAACCTTGAAACACAAATCAAACTCTTTATTTCTACTACTTTGAATAAGCTAGATGTTGTGTCTAAAGAAGATTTTGAAAAACAAAAAAAAACATTAGAAAAGGCACAAAGTAAATTAAAAGACTTAGAAAAAAAACTAGACGAATTACTAAAAAAAAATCAATAAAACTAAAAAGAGTTTGATTAAGGTTTTAGTTTTATTGATCTTAAAAAAAATATTGCTTCATCTTCAGAAAATTTTTTGTAATCTGAAAACACTACACCTCTCACCACTACATTGTCTCTTAAAGTAATTAGAGTCAATAATTTTATTTTTTTTGTGATGTTATTTTTACTTAAAAAAGACCCAGAATAAGATACGATTTGATTTTCAAGATTTCTTTTATTTTTAAGTTTAAAGTTTTTTTCAAGTGAAGTTTTTAATTTTTTTTCCAAAATTTTTATGTCAATCTTTTCATGAATAAACTCGGAATTATCTACAATAAAATTAATATCCTTAACTGAACTTATATATTGTTCCATCTTGAGTTTTACAAAATCTTTTTCGATTTTCAATTTAAACTCACGATTATTTACTGTAGGTTTACTAGGAAAAAGAGCTTGCCAATAGTTATTTTTATGATGGTATACTCTCCAATCAAAAGTAGGTGAACATCCAGCTAAAAAAATTAAAATAGAAATTTTAAGCAAGAACTCTTTGAGGTAATTTTTTTTCATTATTAAATCTAGATCTACTTGTCCTTTATTCAAACACAAAATATGTTGATAAAATTTGAAAGTCCAGCTAGTGGTTCTTTTATAACAACTGAAAACACGGCAGAAAAAATCGTCGAAGCAATTAGTAAAAGCGATCCTCTGGAGGGTATAATCACTTCCTCTGAAGTACCAAGAATATTGTACAGTTTAGAGCTAAAAATCGAGCAAGAAAAAAAAAATCGATCTGATCAACAAAAAGGAATTGGTATTTCTCAACGATTTTTTCCATTAGTAGAAATGTTGAAAAGAGCTAAGACGAAAAAAGAATTTGTAATGTGGAGAAAAGTATAGATTTAAGCCAAAATCGAAATTAATCTTTGTTTAGCATTTTCTTCGGTGAGTTTAAGTCTTTTTTGATAATCTTCAAGCTGATCCTTTCCGATGGATCCAATGTTAAAGTAAGAACTTTCTGGATGCCAAAAATAAAATCCACAAATACTTGAGGCTGGCCTCATTGCTAAATTTTCTGTCATTGAAATCCCAATATCTTTGACTTGTAGAACTTCAGCTAATTCCTCTTTAACACTGTGATCTGGACAACAAGGGTAACCAGGAGCAGGTCTAATCCCTTGAAATTTTTCAGAAATTAGCTCACCAGTAGTGAGGTTTTCATTTGGCTTGTATCCCCAAAACTCTGTTCTTATAAGCTTATGAAGATGCTCAGCAAAGGATTCTACAAACCTATCAGCCAAAGCTTTAATCATGATCGAGGAATAGTCATCATTTCTACTATCGTAGAGTTTTGAAAGCTTCTCAGCACCACTAATAGTAACGAAGAAAACACCTAGATAATCTTTTCTTTGATTTTCAACATGAGAAACAAAATCAGCAAGACATTTATTTTTTTCATTTCTAGGCTTTTTTGTTTGTTGCCGCAACCCATGCCAAGTAAGCAATTTATTGTTTAGATTCTCATCGGAAAACAAAGTAATGTCTTCAAACTGAGTTCTTCTTGCTGGATAAATAGCGAATATTGCATTTGCTGAAAGATATTTTTTATTGACAATTTCATTCAGCATTTCTTTAGCGTCATCGAATAATTTCTTTGCTTGTTCACCGACGACTTTATCCACTAGGATATCCGGAAACTTTCCAGCAAGATCCCATGATCTAAAAAAGGGACTCCAATCTATGGTCTCAACTAATTTTTCCAATGGAAAATTCTTTAATAATCTTTTCCCCAATATATTTGGCTTAGGTGTTTTAAGATTGAAGTTAATTTCTATCGAATTTTTTCTAGCATCCTCGAGTGAGATGATTTTAGTAGTTTTCTTTTTTAGATGTTTTGCTCTGAGTGAAAAATAGTCAGACTCAGTTTTACTGAGATAAGATTTTTTTTCACTTTCATTAGCAGTTAAAACTTGTGCAACAGGTACAGCTCTTGATGCATCTGGCACCCAAATAATAGGGCCCGAGTAGAAGGGAGTAATTTTTACAGCAGTATGGATTTTAGAGGTTGTAGCTCCACCAATTAACAGGGGCAATTTCTTGGAACGACACCAATCATCTCTTTCCATCTCTTTTGCAACATTAGTCATTTCCTCAAGAGATGGTGTAATTAATCCAGACAATCCAATTATGTCTGCGTTGTGTTTTTTTGCTTCATCAATAATTTTTAGTGCTGGAACCATTACACCCAAATTTACAACATCAAAATTATTACATTGTAGGACTACAGAGACAATATTTTTTCCAATATCATGAACATCTCCTTTAACGGTAGCTAGAACGATGATTCCTTTTGACTTCTTTTTTCCAGTCTTTTCTTGATCTTTCTCAATAAAAGGAATTAAGTGGGAGACAGCTGTTTTCATTACCCTGGCTGATTTTACCACTTGAGGCAGGAACATCTTTCCCTCCCCAAACAAGTCTCCAACAACATTCATTCCATTCATTAAAGGACCTTCTATTACTTCGATTGGTTTTTTATTATTGCTGTCTAGATAAATTCTAGCTTCTTCTGTATCTTGAACGATATGCTCAGTTATGCCATGTACAAGAGCATATTCAATTTTCTTTTCATTTGGGAAGTTTCGCCAAGCCTGAGTTTCAGCATTTTTTTTCTTTTCACCTTTCAAACCTAAAGAATATTCAATCATTTTTTCAGTTGCGTCTTTAGTTTTAGCAAAAACCAGATTCTCTACATGAAGACGAAGATCTTTGTCTAGATCTTCGTATATGGTTAATTGTCCTGGGTTAACAATTCCCATTGTCATTCCTGCTTTTATTGCATGAAAGAGAAAAACACTGTGTATAGCCTCTCTAGCATGATTATTTCCTCTGAATGAGAAACTAACATTGGAAACTCCCCCCGATATTTTAGCAAATGGTAGATTTTTTTTGATCCATTTAGTTGTTTCTATAAAATCAATAGCATATTTTGAATGATCTTCAATGCCTGTTCCAATGGCGAAAATATTGGGGTCGAAAATTATATCCTCCGGAAAAATATCAGCTTCCTCAGTCAGAAGGTGGTAGGCACGAGAGCATATTTTTTTTCTCTTAATTAAGTTGTCCGCTTGACCATATTCATCAAATGCCATCACCACCATCGCAGCCCCAAACATCTTACATATTTTAGCTTGACGAATAAATTCTTTCTCTCCTTCTTTTAACGAAATAGAATTTACTACAGCTTTTCCTTGAATGCATTTTAAACCTTCTTCAATAACTGACCATTTGGAAGAATCAACCATAATTGGAACCCTAGATATATCTGGTTCTGAGGCAATTAAATTTAAAAACCTCTTCATTGCTGCTTTTGAGTCAAGCATAGCCTCATCCATATTTACATCAATTATTTGAGCACCGTTTTCAACTTGTTGTCTTGCAACCTCCACCGCCTCTTCGAATTTTCCATTTAAGATAAGGTCCGCAAATTTTTTGGAGCCTGTTACATTTGTTCTTTCACCAACATTTACAAACAGGGAAGAGTCATGAATGTTGCAAGCTTCTAAACCTGAGAGTTTAAGAGATTTTTTTTGGTCAAGTATTTTGCGGGGAGGAAGGTTTTTGATAGCATCGGATATGGCTTTAATATGTTCTGGTGTAGTTCCACAGCATCCACCAACAACGTTTACCCAACCTTTTTTAGCAAATTCTTCTAATAATTTAGATGTGATTTCAGGAGTTTCATCGAATCCAGTTGCAGCCATGGGATTGGGCAACCCTGCGTTAGGGTACACACAAATATTGACATCAGCAATCTTACTTAGCTCTTCAACGTATGGTCGCATTAAAGCAGCACCTAATGCACAATTAAGCCCCACACTGATTGGATTTGCATGTCTAATACTGTTCCAAAAAGCTTCAACTGTTTGACCAGACAATATTCTTCCGGAAGCATCAGTTACAGTACCAGATATCATAACTGGGATACGATTTTTTGTGGCAGTAAATAAGTTTTCCAGAGCAAAAATTGCAGCTTTTGCATTGAGAGTGTCAAATACTGTTTCAATTAAAAATAAATCAACACCTCCCTCTAGCAGAGATTCTGCCTGGTTATAATATGAGGTAACCAAATCATCAAAAGTTATATTTCTTGCACCAGGATCATTAACATCAGGAGAAATGGAAGCTGTTTTTGGAGTTGGTCCGATTGCTCCAGCGACAAATCTTTTGTTGGTTTTTGTGGAGTATTTTACACATGCCTGCCTGGCTATCTTCGCTGAATACAAATTCATATCCTTAACAAGATCTTCCAAACCGTAATCTGCTTGAGCAATCGAAGATGCCCCAAATGTATTTGTCTCAATAATATCAGCACCGGCCTCTAAATACTGTTCATGAATTTTTTGAATTAAAGTAGGCCTTGTAAGAGATAAAAGTTCATTATTACCCTTTACTTCAAATCCTTTATTTATTGCACCATCCAAAATTTCAACTTGTTTCTTTTTCAACCCTGAATTTGAAGATTTACAACTCCCTCTATAAGAATCTTCATCTAAATTTTCTTGCTGTATCATGGTGCCCATAGCTCCATCCATAACCATTATTTTTCTGTTTATTAGAAGGTTAATTTGATCGAAGACCTCACTTTTTTTTATTTTTTCATTTTTCATTAATTTTTCATTTTCTATCTAGCCAGGAAACAAGTCCAGAAGCATTTAATCCTATATCTAGTTTCAGCAAATCAATAACTACCTTTTTAGGTAAATTGACCCCGTGATCTATGGCATTCTGAAATAGTAACTCAGTCAAGGAAGTTCCAATACTGGAATGAACATTTTCTTTTTTTGAGCTTTTTTCGGCAATTTCAACATAATCATTAACAAGCCGAAGCAGTTGATTACCTGATTTTTCTATATTTGTTAGTCGAGAATAATGTGTTAAAAAAACTGAAGGAGCGTCTGATGTCATTATACGACGAATTGAGTTTTGAGCATCTACCGGATCAAATTGACTAGGGGTCGCCGACACAAAAGCAAAAGAGCCATTGTTACTATTGAGTTCTTTGTAAGAAATTCCATAAGTATCTCCAGTAAAAATACATCTAGTTTTAGAATCTCGAATAAAAACATGATGTTTTGCATGACCTGGGGCATCCCAAAATTCAATGACTCTATTTCCAAGACGAATGGTATCACCCTCGCCGACTTCAACAATCCTATCAGGTCTAATAGGAATAAGAGATCCATATTGATTAGTTGCCTCTTTCAGACCGTAGACATCAATCACTGCATTCCATAGTTTTGTAGGATCGATCATGTGCCGAACACCTCTTTTGTGAACTGTTAATTTGGCGTTAGGAAAAATACTCATCATTTTGCCAGCACCGCCAGCATGATCAAGATGGACATGAGTTAGTAAAATCCACTCAACAGAAAACTTATTGAGTTTTAAACTTGTGAGTGCTTCAAGCAAAAAACTAACCGAGTAATTTGTTCCGGTATCTACTATAGCCACAATGTTTTTTTCGACAATTAGATGAATTGAAGCGAATTCTTTTCGGAAATAGCCAGAATCCAATGCGTAAATTCCATTTCCATACTCAACAAGTGATTGGTTAGATTGTTTTGACATTAAAATTTTATATTTATTAACATAAAAAAGATTTCAAACTATTCAATGGATTTATTTGGAAAAAATCTTTGCTCATTTGGATAAGGAAATACATCATCAAAAAAACCGTCAACAACTCTCTTTTGTTGTTCAATCCAATATTCTGGTGTCAAGAGCTCTCCATGGTATTTTTTAAAAGCCTGATTTATCCGATGTTGAGCTAGGAGAAAAGTTTCGAATTCTTCAGGAAAAATATCATTCGGTCCCACTTTGTACCAAGGCTCTTCGCTTAATTCATCTTCAGGAGTTCTTGGAGGAGGTACATGTCTGAAATTACAATCGGTAATATATTGAATTTCATCGTAGTCGTAAAATACAACTCTACCGTGTTTTGTAAGTCCAAAATTTTTGTAAAGTAAATCTCCAGGAAAAATGTTTGCTGCAATGAGCTGTCTTATCGCATCGCCATATTCTTTGATTGCTTTGTCAATTTCAATTTCTCCTGCATTTTCTAAAAATACGTTTAACGGGGTCATCCTTCTTTCAATATAAACATGCTTAATAATAATACGATCATTAGATAATTCGTACATGCTAGGAGCGGCCCTCAAAAGCTCCTCCAAAAGTTTTTTCTCGAATCTTTCAACTGGAAAATCAACAAAAGAATATTCCAAAGTGTCAGCCATTCTTCCAACCCTATCGTGATGTTTTACTAATTGATATCTGTCCTCTATATGCGCTCTTGATACATCTTTTTTTCTATCATCTTTAATGATCTTAAATACATAAGGAAAAGATGGAAGAGTAAAAACAAGCATAACCAAGCCTTTAATTCCATCAGCTATTCTAAAGTGATCATTAGAATTTTTAAGGTGTTGAAGTAAGTCTCTGTAGAAAATTGTTTTTCCTTGCTTTTGAAGACCAAGCATAGTGTATAGTTCGCTATTGGGTTTAAATGGCATTAATGATTTTAAAAAACTTACGTATGCAGATGGAACTTCCATATCAACCATAAAGTAAGCACGAGAAAAAGAGAATAATAAACTAATTTGCTCTTTATCAGTGACAATAGTGTCTAAAAAAACTTGGCCAATTTTATTTCTTAGAACTGGCACAGCAAATCCAACTGGATCTCCATCAATTATTATTCGACCAATTACATATGCCGCTTTGTTTCTATAAAATACTGATCGCAAAATATGTATTTGAAGGTCTGGTGTAATTCTAAAAGGTTTTTCAAATGTTCTAAAAACTCTTTTCAATAATTCTTTTATATCGAGATAAACATTTTCCCAAGGACAATTAAAGCCTAAATCTTTGGTAATCTTGAGTAAAGTTTTTCTTATTCCGTCTTCTAAAGGATAATAAACTTTATACGAAGGTATTCGTGCATCCAAATAGTCAGTTGAAATAGCTGGTCTAACAAACAGGTATTCATTTTTAAAATATGCTCTATCCAAAAGTTGAGTAGTAATTGAGTTAAAAAAAGATTCAGCAAGCTCGGGTTGCTTGTGGTCAGTCAAAAGCATGATAAATGATTTTTTTACTTCAGGCCAAAGATTTTCCCTTCTTAGTTCTGATCCAAATTTGGTTTCTAATAAGGATGAAGTTTCTTTGACTCGCGTGTCATAAAAAGTTATTCGTTCACTGGATAATTTTCTGAGCAACCGATAATTACCTTTTTCAAACTCGGTTTTTGCTTGCTGTGATTGCTGTCTAAAAACAGAATAATGTCTGTTGAAACCCTCAAGCATAATTTTGGATATTAATTTCGAGTTTTTAACCATCTTTAAATATTACTGTTGAAAAGAAAATCCTTGTGTTGTCACTGATCTATCACGAGCTACACTCATTATTAACCCGGTTCCCACACTGAGCGTTATCAATGCTGTACCTCCGTAAGATACCCAAGGTAAAGGTACACCAACGACTGGCAATAAACCTGTAACCATACCGATGTTTACGCAAGCGTAGGTAAAAGTCATTAATGATAATGTTCCAGCTAATAAACGTGCAAAATGAGTTGGTGCACCAAGGGATATCCATAACCCTCTTAATGTAATGCCGCAATATAGCAGAATCAATATTAAGCTACCAAGGAAACCAAATTCCTCAGCATAACCAGAAAATACAAAGTCTGTGGATCTTTCAGGAATAAAAGCAAGCTGTGTTTGAGTCCCTAGTAACCATCCTTTACCAATAATTCCACCAGACCCTACTGCGGTTACAGATTGAATAGTGTGAAAACCTGCTCCTAAAGGGTCACTCATGGGATCAAGTAAAGTGCAAATTCTAAGTTTTTGGTATTCTCTTAATCCGGGCCAATTAACACTATCCTTACATACGGAGTCTCCGAAAATTAAAAGCAATGTAATAAATGTACACAAAGCCAATACACCAAAAATAACAACGTTCCATTTCATACCAGCAAAAAAAAGCAGAACTAAACCAGAAATAAGAATCAGAATTGCTGTGCCAAGATCAGGTTGACGTAAAATTAAAAAAACAGGTAGAAAAAGTAGTAATGCGCAAAGTAACCAATTAGATTTCGAATTTAAACCATCATTTTTTTGAACAAACCATGCCATTATTAGAGGTAATGATATTTTCATTATTTCCGATGGTTGCATTTTGACGATACCTAAATTAATCCATCTCGTTGCTCCATTAACAGTCTCTCCAAAAAATTCAGTGGCTAATAAAAGTAAAATTGTTGCAATGTAAGTGGGTATTGCAAGTTTCTCTAAAAAAACTGACGGTATTTTTGCCAGCAACATGATCAGAACTAAGGCTATAAATAAGTTTCTTAGATGTTGGTAAAACTTTTGAATGTCATCATGACTTGCACTATAGACAGCAAAGCAACTAATTGTAAAAACCATTAGAATCATCAATGACAAGGGTCTATCTAAAGAGACGAAAAGACCATTCAAATTGCTAAAAATTTGAGTTTTATGGTGTTTTTTTTCTAAAATCATTTATCTGACAAAACATAATCAAATATTTTTCTTGCAATTGGTGCTGCCGACTTAGCACCAAATCCACCATTTTCCACGACAATTGCGAGTGCAATTTTCGGATTTTTTGCAGGAGCAAATCCGATATATAAAGAATGATCACGTAATTTTTCGGGAACATTTTCAACATCATATTCCTCATCCTGAGCAATAGTGAAAACTTGTGAAGTACCAGTTTTTCCAGCTATTTGGTAGTTAGTTCCTGACATTACTCTTGCTCCAGTACCAGAAGTATTAACTTCAACCATCGCATTTATTACAAATTCAAACCATTGGGGATCAATTTTAACATTACCTTCAAGTTTTGATTTCATCGAAGTGAATTTGCCACTTTGTTGATCTTGACTGGCTTTTATTAATCGAGGAGTAATAATTTTTCCTCTATTTGCAATTATGGATACTGCTTTTGCCATTTGCATGATTGTAAATGTATTATAGCCCTGACCAATGCCAATGGATGGGGTTTCGCCTTGAAGCCAGGGCTTTCCGAGTCGATTTTTTTTCCATGACGATGAAGGTAGAATTCCTGAAATTTCCCCATTAAGATCAACTCCAGTATATTTACCAAATCCGAAAGGGGAAATATACTCATGAATTAAGTCGACACCCATGTTAAGAGCTAGTTTATAGTAGTATGTATCACTTGATACAACTATTGACTTGTGCAAATTTACTCTACCATGCCCTTCTGGTTTACTATCTCTAAATTTATGATTACCCAACATAAAAAAACCAGGATCAACAATAGTGTCTTCTGGTGTTCTCGAACCCGAGGCAAGAGCTGCTAAAGCCATAAAAGGTTTATAAGTTGAACCTGGAGGATATCCTCCTTTGATGGGTCTGTTTAAAAGAGGTTTGTCTGGTGAGTTATTAAGATCTGACCAAACATCAGAGTTTACACCGTCAATAAACAAATTTGGATTAAAATTAGGCATAGAAACGAAAGCCAAAATTTCACCTGTATTAGGGGCAATAGCAACTGCTCCTCCTAGACGAGATCCATACTCTTTTTCAATTAATTTTTGTAACTCAGAATCGATAGTTAGTTGAACATTTTTACCCGGTAGAGGCGCACTTTTATTCAGCTCCCGAATCATCTGACCACCAGCAGTAACTTCGATATGCTGGTAACCCACCTTACCCCTCAATAAGTCTTCATAGCTTTGTTCGATTCCAAGTTTTCCAATGTGGGTAAAACCACTATAAGACTCTTTTTGACCCTTTTTTTCTAAAAGTTTTTGATCGGCCTTTGAAATCCTACCAATGTGACCTATCAGATGTGATGAACTTGATTTTGATGGATAACTCCTAATTAGACGATGACGAACTTTTACTCCTTTCATTTTTTGGATTCTAGTGACTAATCTTGCTACTTCCCTTTCATTCAATACAGTTTTAAGAGGAAGGCCATCATAAGACCTTGATTCAACCATTAAACGTTTAAATCTCTTTATATCGTATTTATCCACTTCGACGATATTTTTTAATTTTTTGAACGTTCCTTCAAGATTATCTATTTTTGAAGGCTGTAACTCAAGAAAAAAACCACCGTCGTTTCTCGCAAGAACTCTTCCATCTCTATCTAAAATCCTTCCTCTTGGTGCTTGTAGTGGAAGTAAAACTACCCTATTGTCTTCAGCCCTAGATGAGTGTTTTTTATGCTCCCATATCTGTAACCAAGCTAGTCTAGTTAACAAAGCAGTAAGCATT
This sequence comes from Betaproteobacteria bacterium TMED156, assembly GCA_002171155.1. The sequence goes on along the minus strand of NHHF01000041.1, from coordinate 9,359 downwards.
AATATTGTTACTAAAGCAAGCACACTGGCGCGGAATCGATAAAGCTTTATATTGTCTCTAGTAAAAATCAATTTTATTTACCATGAAGTAATTTTTTGTTTTCGATTCCTGGTTCACGTCGTTTATTAATTATTTTTTGAAGTACTAAACTAACTAAAATCCACGCAAGCCCATCAAATAGTGGTCTGGAAAAGTACCACCATGGTGCAATACCACCATCAGCTATAAATCTAATAATTGCAACAACTAGAATTGAAACAACAAAAAGAGGAATAAGTTGAATGGCTTGCGAAATTGTCGAGTACCATAAAAGTCTTCTGTGAAGTGATATTGCTCCATAACTTAAAAGAGAGTAAGCAAGAGCATGTTGACCAAGTAATGTTCCACTATGAACATCCATGACTATTCCCATAAACCAAGCTACAAAAAGTCCAACTTTTGTTGGTAAAAATGCATTCCAAAATACTAAAACTACAGCAACCATATCAGGAAAAGGAAATGAATGACCAACAGGAATAAAGTTAATTAAAAGTGCAAATAATAGGGAAACATAAATGATATTCCCACTTGGATTTCTTCCGATATAGCCTTCGTTAATCATTTTGGTTTGTTTCTACATTCATTATTAAAACTTGATGTTTTAAGCCAACTACTGATGATGGTTTAGCAATTATTTTTGGAAACTGACCAGGAGAAGCCTCATAAACGCTTACTATTTTGCCTACTATTATCCCAGGAGGATATAAACCATCAAGTCCCGATGTAAAAATTTTGTCACCAATCATTAATTTTGCACTTAGGTCTGTATAATTTAATTCAAATCCATCTAATGTTCCTTGACCCTTTGTAATAGCTTTGATTTTTGTTCTTGGTAGTACCACTGGAACAGAAATATTTCCATCAGTAATCAAAGTAATTTCTGATTTATTTTCAAATACTCTACTAACCTGACCTACTACACCATCTGCACTTATTACTGGATGACCAATTTCAATTTTGTTTTCTTTTCCTCTGTTAATAACAATTTTTTTGCTGTAAGGGTCTGTTAATTCGTATCTAATTTCAGCAGCAACGGAAGATGCATAAAAATTAGATTTTAAATCTAATAATTTCCTTAAATCAAAGTTTTCGTTTCTTAATTGTTCTAAAACTAATAAAGATTCAGAATTGAATGCTTGTCTCTGTTCAAGTTCTGACAATTTTTTGTTCAAAGCAGAAATAGTTGTAATGTGATCGGAAATCACAATCATTCCATCTCTAGGAAGCTGCATTAACTCAACAGCTGGGTTTAAAATTGAAAAAACAACATTTCTAATTTTTTCAAGCCAATTGAAATTTGCATCAAGGTTTATCAAAATTAGAGAAGTTACTGCAGCAACAACTAACCTCAAAGTTGCAGAAGATCCTTGTTTAAAAAGTGGGGGAGGGTTTTGAGCTAAAGACACCTATTTTATTCAGTTGCCAACAAAGGCCCAAGTTCATCAACCCTATCAATTGCCTCTCCACAACCCCGTACCACGCAAGTCAGAGGGTCATCAGCTAAATATACCGGCAAACCAGTCTCCTCCATTAATAACCTATCTAAATCCCTTAGAAGTGCGCCTCCACCAGTAATGACAACGCCTCTCTCAGCTATATCAGCAGCTAATTCGGGAGGTGTGTTTTCAAGAGCATTTTTAATAGAGACTACAATTTGGTTAATCGGATCCGTAAGTGCTTCAAGTATCTCGTTACTAGATACAGCAAAGGATCTAGGAATACCCTCAGATAAATTCCTACCTCTTACCTCCATTTCGTGCACTTCGCTCCCAGGAAACGCAGAACCTATTTGTTTTTTTACCATTTCGGCAGTTTGCTCCCCAATAAGCATTCCATAGTTACGTCTAATGTAGTTAACAATTGCCTCGTCAAATTTATCTCCTCCAACTCTTACACTGGCTGAGTAAACTAGACCACCTAATGAGACTACACCAATTTCACTAGTTCCCCCCCCAATATCAACAACCATAGAACCAGAGGGTTCTCCGACAGGCATCCCAGCGCCAATACATGCAGCCATTGGTTCTTCAATAAGATATACTTTAGATGCTCCAGCTGAAAGAGCAGATTCCCTTATTGCTCTTCTTTCAACTTGGGTTGAACCACATGGTACACAAATTATCACCCTCGGACTAGGAGAAAAAATCTTCTTTTGATGAACCATTTTAATAAATTGCTTAAGCATTTGCTCAGTAACAGTAAAGTCAGCTATTACTCCATCTTTCATGGGTCTAACAGCTTCGATATTTCCTGGAACTTTTCCAAGCATTTGCTTGGCTTTGCTTCCAACAGCTTCGATCATTTTCTTTCCTCCGGGGCCATCTTCTTGTCTTATAGCAACCACGGAGGGCTCGTTCAATACAATACCTTTTCCTCTCATATAAATGAGAGTATTGGCAGTTCCAAGATCAATTGCTAAATCTTGAGAAAAATATCCGCTTAAAAAACCTATCATGAACACCTCAATTCCTAAACATTGTGATAAAAAGGTAAATTGAAATATGTTTATCTAATATTGAACTAAAGGCTATTAAAAAATGCAATTCCAATCTGAACACGTAAAAAAACTAGCTAAACTCTCAAAACTTTCATTAGAACATGACGAAGTTTCTCAACTCTTATTAGATCTCTCGTCAGTTATAAATTGGGTAGATATCCTTAAAAAAGTAAATACTGATAATTTAGAACCAATGTTCCATCCCGGTGATATTAATTTGCGTCTAAGAAAAGATCAAATAATTAATGATAATTCAATTTGCGAAATTTTACTGAATGCACCTGAACAAACTGATAACTTCTTTATAGTACCCCGAGTTGTTGATTAATTGAAAACTTGATTATTATGATGACGATAACTGAAATTAAAAACTTATATTCCAAAAAGAAATTAAGTGCTATTGAATTAACTAAGGACATTTTAAAAAGAATTGAAGATAATCCTTATGGTGCAACATTATGTATAAACAAAGAGGCCTCTATAGATCAAGCAGAAAAAGCTCAAATGCGACTTGAAGCAGGTGAAAATGGGTCACTTTTAGGCATACCAATTATGCATAAGGATGTCTTTGTAACAAGAGATTGGTTTACAACCGCTGGTTCAAAAATTCTTAAAAATTATAAAAGTCCTTTTGATGCAGAGGTTGTGAAAAATCTATCCGATAAAGGGATGGTATGTTTAGGCAAGACCAGTTGTGATGAGTTCGCAATGGGCTCAGCAAATCAAAATTGTGCCTACGGTAGGTGTTCAAATCCGTGGGATTCCAAAGCAATTCCCGGAGGATCGTCTGGAGGTTCAGCAGCTATGGTTGCTGCTGGTGTTGTTCCCGCATCAACAGGAACTGACACTGGTGGTTCGATAAGACAACCAGCGGCAATGTGTGGAGTCACTGGTTTGAAACCAACATATGGAAGAGTTTCAAGATGGGGGCTTATTGCGTATGCTTCAAGTTTGGATCAAGCAGGTCCAATAGCTCGTTCAGCTGAAGATTGTGCAATACTTCTTGATGGCATGGCTGGTTTTGATAAAAAAGATTCAACTAGTATTGGTATTTCTTTTGAGAGTTTTAGTGAATGTATTAACGTCCCTTTCGAGAACACATCCCACCAAAAACCACTCAATGGAATAAAAATTGGTTTACCTAGTGAGTATTTTTCTGAAGGTATAGATATCAAAGTTGAAAATGCAGTCAGAGATAGTATTAAGGAACTTGAGAAATTAGGTGCTCAGATCAAAGAAATTTCATTGCCTGCCACTAAATTTGCAGTTGCAGCCTATTATGTTATTGCCCCTGCTGAAGCATCTAGTAATCTATCAAGATTTGATGGTGTTAAATATGGTCTTAGATCAGCTAACACCAAAAACCTAAATGATTTATACGTTAATACTAGAACAGAGGGTTTTGGAAAAGAGGTAAGAAGAAGGATATTAATTGGGACATTTGTCTTATCCCATGGCTATTACGAAGCTTATTATTTGAAAGCATTAAAGGTAAGAAGATTAGTAACATTGGATTTTGAAAATGCATTTGAAAACTGCGATTTAGTTGTCGGCCCTACCTCTCCAACTGTTGCCTGGAATCAGGAGGAGAGTCCGAAATTTTTTGGAAAAAACAATGATATCTCTGGTGTACCCAGTGAATATTTATCCGATATTTATACTGTTGGAGCCAGTTTGGGTGGGTTCCCTGCAATTTCTATTCCGTGTGGATTTGCTGATTTTGAAAATACTAAAAGACCCATAGGACTTCAGTTAATTGCCCCAAAACTTCAGGAAAAACTAGTTTTGAAATGTGCTCATATTTTTCAAAAGAATACAGATTGGCATACTTTTACTCCATTAAAATAGGCATACGATAATGTGGAATATAGTTGTTGGATTAGAAACTCATGTTCAATTAAAAACTGATTCTAAAATTTTTTCTCCTGCATCTACAGAATTTGGTACAAACCCAAATAGTCAAGTTGATTTTATAGATGCTGGCCTTCCTGGGGTTCTACCTGTTTTAAACAGGGATGTGGTAGCATTTGCAATCAAATTTGGCTTAGCAGTAAACGCAAAAATTTCACCAGTATCTATTTTTGCCAGAAAAAACTATTTTTACCCCGATTTGCCCAAAGGTTATCAAATCAGTCAATTTGAACAACCAATAGTAATCGGTGGAAATATCGAAGTTAGACTGCAAGGTCAAAAAAAAATCAATGTTAGTTTGGTTAGGGCTCATCTAGAGGAGGATGCAGGAAAATCTATTCATGAAGGAGTTGATAGTTTACCGAAAGGTAAGTCTGGAATAGATTTAAATAGAGCAGGCATGCCACTTCTAGAAATTGTTACAGAACCTTGCATGAACTCTGCACAAGAAGCTGTAGCTTATGCGAAAACATTACATAGGTTAGTGACATGGATTCAAATATGCGATGGAAATATGCAGGAAGGTTCCTTTAGAGTTGATGCGAATGTTTCTGTGAAAAGAAATCCATCAGATGATTTAGGTACAAGATGTGAAATTAAAAATTTAAATTCTTTTAAGTTTTTAGAAAGAGCAATTATTGTAGAGTCTGAGAGACAGATTGATTTACTTGAAAATGGACAAAAAGTAATTCAACAGACAAGACTTTTTGATCCACAATCTGACGAAACAAGAGCTATGAGAAGTAAAGAAGATGCTAATGATTATCGTTATTTTCCTGATCCGGATTTACCAAAATTAGTTGTTGACAATTCATGGATTAATCAAATTAAAAGTGAAATCCCAAAACTACCTAACGAAGTTAGAAATAAGTTTGAAAATGAACTTAAACTTAATAATGAAATTTGCGAATCCTTATTGTCTAAGAGATCTGTAACAGTCTTTTTCGAAGACACACTTGAAATTTTTTCAAATATAACTAAAGAAAAAAATAGTCTTAAAAACATCAGTGATCTTGCTCTTTCAAGAGCTAAGTTGGTTGCTAATTGGATGGTTGGAGATTTATTTTCTATTCTAAATAAAGAAAGTATAGAAATTGGAAACAGCAAAATTAGTCCAGAGGAATTAGCAAAACTTCTTGTCAAGTTGGAGGATGGCACACTTTCAAATAAAACTGCCAAAGAACTTTTTGAAATACTTTGGTACGAAAAAAATAATAGAAATATTGATGAAATTATATCTTTAAGAGGATTGAGTCAAATTCAAAATAATGTTCAATTGAACAATTACATTTCTGGAATCATAGAAAACAACTCCAAGATGGTTACAGAGATAAAGTCAGGTAAAGAAAAGGCATTAAACTCCCTTGTCGGCCAGGTAATGAAAGTATCAAAAGGGAGGGCAAATCCCAAAGTTGTAAGAGATTTACTAATAGAAAGGTTAAAAAATTAGTTATCAAATTTATTGCCCCACTTTTTTAAATAATTTTGAAGACTAAGGAGTTGCTGTTTTGACTCAGGTGTTTTTTTATTAGATAGATTTTCTTTTAGTTCAAGTACATTAGAAATAGAAAAAACTGGAACGCCAGTTTTCTTGGTAATTTCTTTTGACGAAATTAGTTTTTTTTCTTCACTATCAGTAGGCCTCTCCATCCTGTCTAAAGCTACTATTGCACATATTGGAACGCCTCCTTCTTCTTGTATCAGCTTAATTGATTGAGTTATTGATAATCCGGCAGAAATAACATCATCAAGGATAAAAACATTTTTTTTTGCTACATTACCAACGATGATTCCCCCTTCCCCATGTTTTTTTTCCTCCTTTCTGTTGTAAGCAAAATTAATAGATTTGTTTTCCCTCATTGCGATTGCAGTTGAGCAAATAAGTGGTATTCCTTTGTACGCTGGACCAAATAAACATTCGGGGTCGCATAAATCTGACTTGGCTAACATTTGAATTTTTTTTGAATAAAATTCGCCAAGCTTAGTCAATAATTTAGAGTTGGAAAATTTTCCCATATCAAAAAAATATGGTGATAGCCTACCAGCTTTCGTTTTAAACTTTCCAAACCTTAAAATATTGTTGGTAAGTGCAAATGTGAGAAAATCATTACTTAAATTAAACTTGTCTGTTGATATATTTTTCATAAATAAAATTATATGACTACTAAAATAATTACGCTAAATGTAAATGGTGTCAGAGCCTCTGAAAAAAAAGGAGTGATGCAATGGTTAGCAAGAGAAAATCCTGATTTTGTATGCTTTCAAGAGTTAAAAGCTCAAGTAAAGGATTTATCTGACAAGCATATCAGTATAAGAAGTGAAGGTTGTTTTTTAAAAAGTGTAATGAATTGTGCCAAAAGACCTGGCTACAGTGGTGTGTCAATTCTAAGTAAAAAAGAGCCTAATAAGATCATTAAAGGTATAGGTAGTCAGGAATTTGATCAGGAAGGAAGAGTGATTAGGGCTGATTTTGATAACAATTTAAAAGATTTCCCATTTTTTTCGCTGATATGTCTTTATTTACCTTCAGGTTCTTCCTCTAGTGAGAGGCAGGAGGCTAAATTTAGATTTCTTGATAATTTCAAAAAACAACTAAAATATTGGATGTATGAAAATAAAGGCAGTGGTAGGGAATTTGTTTTGTGTGGAGATTGGAATATTGCTTATCAAGAAATAGATCTTAAAAATTGGCGTAATAATATGAAAAACTCAGGCTTTCTTCCAGAGGAGAGAAAATGGTTATCTCAAATGGTTTTCGAAGAAGGATGGGTTGATGTTTATCGTAAATTAGAACCTCAAACTACTCAATATACATGGTGGAGTCAGAGAGGAAAAGCTAGAGATAACAATGTGGGTTGGAGAATTGATTACCAAATTGCAACACCAAGAATAGCATCTAAAGCTATAAAAACGAGAGTAGAAATGCTTGAAAGATTTTCCGATCATGCACCATTGATTATTGAGTATAGTTGAAGTTTCGTCTTTTATTTGTCCTCCAGAGCTCTTTCATATAAGGGCAAAACTTTAGACAAATGTTTGGTCAATTCATTAACTCTATTTTTACCTGATGGATGTGTTGAAAGCCATTCGGGGGGGGAGCTTTTGTTAGCTTTTTGCATTTTCCCCCAAAGTGTTATGCTAGCCTTCGGATCAAAGCCACCTCTAGCAGCAATATCAAGTCCAACCAAATCCGCATCAGTCTCGTCACCTCTGGAAAACTTCAAACTTACCAACTGTCTACCAAATCCTATTATTTGTCTTTCATTTTTACTTAAACCCAGTACCGATGTGAGTATGTCTGTCCCTATATCAGTTAATTGTGTTTTCGCCATTCTAGATCTAGCATGTTCTCTCAGAGCATGCGCCATCTCATGTCCCATAATCATGGCAATCTCATCATCGGTGAGACTTAAATTTTCTATAATTCCTGTAAAAAATACTATCTTCCCACCTGGAAAACAAAAAGCATTAAGTGAATCAGACTTTATTAGAATGACTTCCCATTTCCACATTGAAGAATCAGCATTCCACGCAACTGCATGGGGTTTGAGTTTTTTTTCAATCAGGATAAGTTTTTTTAAGGTGGGGTTGTTATCATTTGCCAGCTTATTATTATTTTTTGCCCTTGATTTTATTCTTTCAAATTCTTTTACTGAAGCTTTCTCCAATTGTCTTGCTGATACTATATGTCGAATACTTGAGGCTTCTTTAAGAACTGCACCATCTCTTGGTACGGATAGTGATTTGTTATTTGTAGTGGCACACCCACCACAAATAAGAAGAGCTGCTGCATATGATGAAAAAATAATACGTTTTGTATCCATTACCAAAAGAATACAACTTGTTGTACATAATTTAAAACAAAAAACATTAATATCATAAAAACAAAATGGAAAATAAAAAAGATTTAAAAATACTATCAATGACCTTAATTTTAGGTTTTGCTAGTGGATTGCCATTAGCATTATCATCAGGAACCTTGCAAGCGTGGTTAACAATCGAAGGTGTTGATCTAAAAACTCTTGGATGGTTAAGTTTGGTTGGTTTGCCTTATACGTATAAATTTGTTTGGGCCCCAGTAATTGACAGATACCGTTTACCTTTTAATCTTGCTGGTAGAAGAAGGGGTTGGATGGTTTTTTTCTTGTTAGGTATGGCTTTTCTGCTGTTATTAATTTCCCAAACCAATCCTAAGGAAGAATTTGGTATTTTGCATATAGCTGCTTTGGCACTTTTATTGGCATTTTTCTCCGCAAGTTTTGATGTTGTTTTTGATGCTTGGAGAGCAGAATCACTTTCAAAACGTTTATTGGGTCTAGGAGCAGCTTGGTCAGTAATAGGATACAGAGTGGCAATGCTGACATCAGGAGGTTTGGCCCTTATGCTAGCAGATTTTTATCTAGGTTTTGATGGAGTCTACAAGCTATTAGCTCTAATTTGTTTGGTACTTTCAATTTTAGCTTTTTTTTCTCCAGAACCAAAAAAAACAAATACACCACCAACTCTTATGAAAGCTGTTGTTGAGCCTTTTAAGGAATTTTTCTCAAGAAATGGGGCCGTAACAGTCTTAATTACTATAATTATGTATAAGTTTGGAGATGCTTTTACTGCTTCATTGTCGACTGCATTCTTGATTAGAGGTGCTGGGTTTTCCCCCGCAGAAGTTGGAGCTGTTAGCAAAGGAGCTGGACTCATAGCTATTCTAATTGGTGGTTTACTAGGTGGACTGATTTTGACTAAATTTAGTCTTTTGAAATGTTTATTGTTTTTTGGTATTCTCCAGGCAATAACCAATCTAGGTTTTTTGTGGCTTGCCTCTTATGAAGCCAACATTACCAGCATGGCAATTGTAATAATTCTAGAGAATTTAGCGGGAGGAATGGGTACTGCTGCTTTTGTAGCACTTTTAATG
>NHHF01000040.1 GCA_002171155.1 Betaproteobacteria bacterium TMED156 | reverse complement strand
TATGGTTACTACCCTTCTGATGCATACCAAGATGCTATAGCTAAGTGGAACGATAAGTTCCGTGGGTGACGTTGATTGATGTATAAGCTACAGGAACAAGACTATCTATACTTATATCCGTTGTTACTACCCTCGGAGTTTAAGCTTGAGTATGGGGAACGGTCTAACTCCGAGAGAGCAATACAGATGCTCTATAAGCGTAAGGGACTGATACCAACTATAGATGCCATAAAAAGAATAGTTGCTAAAAGCTATGCTATTTCTGATATGAATGTAGCTGAGTATATCTGGCGAGGTACAGTCTATGATTACATTGCACGGCAGCGTATAGAACGCAAGCAGACTGTCTGGAACCGCATTAGGATTTACGAGGAGCTTTACAAGTGAAGTTCACCGTACTTAACCCAGAATGGAACTATTACAAGTCTGTACGGTATCCAAAAACCAATAAACTTTTCATAGATGGAGAGCAGACTGATAGAGATGTTAGACCATACTGGTATAGTGAATGTGAAGATTATGAAACTGTAGGAAGTAACTTACATCCACTATATCTAGCAATCAAAGATATACACGAGAACAATAAAAATAGAATAGTACTACAGGAGCAGATTATACATAAGGAAGCTGCTACCGAAGAGGAGCCTAAGGAACTACTACGAGCTTCTGCAAGTGCTGGATACTTTGAGAAAAACTGCTACTGGGAATGGTTTCTACTAGAGTTTGATGAAGGGATGCTTGGCAGTAACCTTTTAAGTACAGACGAACTGTTACCAATTATACGAGCAGAGGTAGACTTCCTTACTGGTGATACGGAGATGATTGTCCGTAGAAGTAATAAGCACGGTCTAAGCACTTACCCCGACCACTACTCCCTGCATATCTACATAAGGCTAGATACTCCACAAACTCCCAAGCAGATTAAGGGCTTACTCTCTGGCTGGGGACATATAGTTGATTTAGCTGTATTCACAAACTGCCGAGGTTATTGGGTACAACCGCCTGAGGTGCTCGGTAAGGTGCTTAGAACGCCTGTAGATAACGAGGTGAGGTACATTCCAGGTGATGCTGTAGCGTTGGATACAATTCGTTCTAGCCCCCAATACAAGGAAAATAGGGAAATAGAGGCGCGATTTACAACGACGCTACACAATTTACAGGACTTTAGTATTGATGGAGTGGAACTACAGACGTTCCAACAGTTGGCACAACACGGTTACTTCACTAACAACAGATACGAGCCCTTGTATAAGATTTTAGCTTCAGCTGAATGGAAACATCAGAATGGGGCTCAAGTAAAGGAAGTGTTACTGAAGGACGCAGAAGTTGCTAAAGAGAATGGAACCATTCCTATAATCGGATACGAAAGGAACCGCAAGTCGTTAGACACTCAGTTAGCTGCTATACAAGAAAATAACAGACTGTACTTTAGTTCGTTTCTAGAGAACCACGACTTTACTCATAAGCTCTCAGACCCAAAAGTCGCTGACTTGAGAGATGCAGATTTATCATCACTACTTAATCTCATTAAAAATAATTTTAAGAAGAAGATACCACTAGTAAATGTTATCAAAAGTGCCTATGGCTCCGCTAAAACTACTGCTGTTGTTCCTAAAGTAATAGAGGCAATGCAGAGCGTTATCAAGGAGCCTTTAGTTGTGCTCTATATTAGTACTCTCAGAAGTATCATTAGAGGAACGTGTGAAGAGCTACAATTTGCGTGCTACATCTCGGAAGGTAATATTATAGATGAAGTGCAGATTGTGACTGCTGAAAAACTTGGTATGGGTCTACTGTCACTACAACACTACACACGAAAAGCTCCACACTTACTAATTGTAGATGAAAGCGAGCAAGCTGGTATGTGGGCTGAATGGGATAACCGTAATCACAATAGACTAGTAGATTTAATCGCCAGCACTCCAATAACTATACTACAGGATGCTGATGCAGCTGATATGACTTACTCTATGGTTAGTCGCGCTGTTGGAAAATCTGATACAGAAACTTGCTTACTTCACAACTCGGAAAGCTGGATACACATACAAAATCAGAGGCTAGTTTTAGTACAGAAGGAAATACAGATATACGAGGAAATTGTAGAGAGAGTAGCACGTGACGAGTTTATCTATCTTCACACTGACTTATCCGATAAGAAGCTAGAAGTAACAGCGATAGTAAATGCTTTTAACGAGTATTTTGGAGAGGAAGTTGCTATAGGGTTCACCGACCAATCTCCGCAGGACAAAAAACTTAGTCTTACAAACAATACTAACCAGTATCTTGCGTCACTACATAAGCAGGGGATAAGAATAATCATATCGTCACCGATATGGCAGTCTGGACTAAGATATACGGGTATACCAAGGTTCAACGCAACATTTGGACTATACCGAGGGAACTACATTACAGCCAATATGATATGCCAACGTACTCAACGAGGTGTAGCTGTAATACCTCACTATGTATTTGTTAATCCTACTTCAAACTGGACTGACATAAGGAAACTTAAAACGGAGTTAGAGGAATACTTCCATATACCTCAGGAACATTCTGTAGCTGGCTGGGACAGAGAAATTGATAAGGTAGAACTAAAGCAAGAGGCTATGGTTATAAGGCAGAAGCACCTTAGTAACGTCAAGCTTAACCTGTGTATCAAATGGCTAAGTTATGGAGGTGCTCTACAGTTTCTTACTCCTCTGGGTACTAGTGAAGAGGATGAAAGCTTCCAACAATTCCGAGCACTAATAAAGCAATGTAAAGCAGAGGCTAGACTTGCACGAGCGGAAGCGATTTTACACGACGAGTATAAGCTTGCCTCACTTACTACAAGATTTACTAAGTCATTTAAGATGGACGAGTTTGATGGACTGTTAGAGTTTGAGGATATAGATACTCCTACTACTGCTGGGGATGTATTGGAGTTGCTAGATTTAGTAGAACTGGAAGCACTACATCACGAGACTGCTAAGGATATATACAACATCTTGCAGTATGAGGAAATGGATTGGATGCGCTGGGACTTAATCGGTGCTCCTTGGAAGCAAGTAGACTTTTCCCAGCTAGCTGCACCTACTGATGATAAAACAGAATATGGCTATAGAGTACTAGGTGCTCTGATGCAACGCATCGTGGACTTAATCGGTAACAAGGATGTAAAGGATGGAGCGAAATTACTTCAGTTTCTTTCTATTCCTAATGCAAAGCTGGTGTTGGATAGAGATGTAGATTACATCCCCATAACCAAGCTTATGCATAACCGTAAGGAACTATTGAAAACACGGCTAGACAATATATTTAGTCCTAGTATGTCTGCCGAAAGATTTATAAGTAACATCTTCCGCAAGATACTTCTGTGTGAAGTAACTTCCTTTACACCTGTCGCTGGGAAAGTTGCAAAAGCAAAGCAAGAACTGGTAGCCGAGTATAAGAAGCGAGAACTTATACCGACAGTTGGTTACAAGTTACTGAAGAAGTCACTACCGCGCTGTAAGCAAATACTAAAAGAAAAGCTACTAAACGGTGAGGAGCTATCGGAGGTTGAGAGTAGGTTTATACAGGATACTGGCTCAATTATCACTATAACGAATGGCGGTATATTGAGTACTACAAGACTTGAATGGATTAAATTCCTACGAGAGGGGCTACTAAAGTATGAACCACAAGAAGCCACAACATAATTTTTTTCAAAATCATATAGGGCTTCTGGGGTCACTTCCAAAAAAACTAAAGAGAACTTATACAAGCAAGCGACTGTAAGATTGCTCTGGTTATGGTAGTGCACGGAGCCACAAGTGTAGTGCACGTTACCCATAAGAGCATATTTTACTGGAGCCAAAAATTAGATGTTAAATACAGAATACGAAAAGGAAAAATTGAATAACTGGCTCAACGGGGTCTCAGCTACGCCTATGAGTTTAGACGACTTAGCTCAATTAGTTGTGAACGGAATGCCAGACTGTGAGGACTGTACTCTACATCAACAATACTTAGGGGGAGAAGGATGCAGTTGTGTAAGAAGTATTTTTCCCCATCCAGAACACTACCATCTATATCTAAAACTTAGAGCGATGGCGGTAGAGATGACTGCTATAGCAGTCTTAGGAGAAATGTATGATAAATAAAAAGCAGCAAGCAATTTTAGCTAAGGCTCGCCGGTATAAACATACCACTTATATGTCACTACCATTTGCACGGCACTATCTAAGTTACTGTGATGAAAGCTACGTAACCTACGATAGATTTTTACGACTAGTAAAGGGAACAGATAAAATAGTCTCTTTTCCTACACAAGTAGAACCAGCTATAGCACTAGATGCATTTTTTGAAATTATAGAAACCCAACTTAATGGGAAGAGTACTACTAACGGTAGTACTACTGGAGACGAAAATGTTGGGAAGAAACCAATATTTTGCTAGAGATATGATTGGACTTCGTAAGGAAGCACGCGAAGTGCTTGCAGAAGTATACTTAAACCGCAAGACACCCTTCACTGACCCAATATGGGTAGACATCTATGCTAGATGGTTAACCGCTACAGATAAAAGTATGCACGGCAAGGCATATGAGTTGCCTATCCTCAGGGCAAAAGCTGCTTACTATTTTGAGCGAATTAGCACTAACAAAGAGGAGTTTACCAAATGATTAAGACAACAGAACTAGACGGGCTAAAATCTAGACTAGAGGGCATTCTAGTACAGCAAGACGAATTAAAAGAGAAGCATACTGCTGTACGAAAAAATGTCTATTCACTAGAAGAGGAAATAAAATCTAATCTAGAGAAAAACGAAAGCATAGAGCAGAACATCTCTGCACTTAAATCCAAGGAAGTAGAAATTGCGGAGCAGTACAATCCACTTAACAGTGTAGCTAATGATTTAGAAGAGAGGATAAATACACTTGACCGAGAGATTAAGCTGGACGCAATTATAGAACAGCAAACTAGCTTCTGGGATGCACTCAAGGTTCGTATTGCAGCTAAGCACCGAGATATACAGGAACTTACTTCTGACTTTGTAACCTTAAAAGACCCCGAACAAGTCTTAAATGACATACGAGGCGTTGTAGAAGGGGAAGCATTTAATATTGATGCTGTAACACTTCGTACAGGGCAAGCACGCTACCAAGTCGCTATAACAGAACTTGCAGAACGCAAGCTAGATGGTAAAGGTATTACTATCACTGAAGCACAAGCACCTATTACAGCTATAGACAACTTTTTGGAACTTCCTGTAGTAAGTAAAATCTGGCAAGTATAATGAGTAGCGCAGAACAACGTGAAAAGCGTTACCAAGCCATTAGACTTTACCACTCTGGTCTAATATCTCTATCGGACTTAAAGGCTCAGTTTCGTATGGTTGCCACACTAGCTGATGATGAATATACCAGTACAGCGAAACAAAAGGATGTACTGGAAACTAAAGCACGGCTAGAACGCTTGGAAAAGATGACTATGACTAGAGACCAAGCAAAACTCCGCTACTTAATGAAAGCACAAGTAAAACCGAAACTAGCTCGTACACGTGATGAAGAGATAGCGCAGTTTGCTACGTCAAGTAAGTTTGGTATTCCACATAACTGGAGCCGATACGGCACGTTGATTAAACGTACAGACAAGGTTAATAAGCCTAGACCCGGTACAGCTAAGAGGCACATTGTTCCTAACCGTTCTCTCCGTGTAATTGGCTTCAAGGAGTTCAATAAGAACTATGACAAGATGATGCGAGCACTACTTAATCTTACACGTGATAGGAAGGGTAGAACGCAATTTAGCAAAGCACTACGTTCTGTTAAAGATAGCGTACGTGTGACTACTACTAAAGGAAAATACTAGGGAAGGGATAAGGTAGAGACCGCATCGTGAAGTGCACAGGACTCGAACCTGTAACCTGCTGCTTAGCTAACGTCACTCTCTTTTCAGAGAAGGAACTTAATCCTTAACGTCTGGACTATCCCAAGCTCATATTCATTACTGAACTTAGAGCCGTGCCGTCTAGTCTCTACACCTTCCACTATAGTTACTTACTATAGGGCTTGGCTCGGGATTGACATATCGTAGGTTACTACGACTTAGTGTTCCCCGAGTTTGACACGTTTCGACAGAAGGTTTCCCGACTGAAGCTCCTATAAGTCTTTACTACGAAAGACTGCCTAAAGGCAGCTGCACTATCCAGTTGTGCTAGCACTCCACGATGCGGTCTCCCTCGTATTATAGGCTTGAACGATTAAATCTCTACAATTTTTCGGAATTGTTCCGAACAACAGCGTTAAGTTTTTCAGTATAATTAACTACGCTGCTTAATCGTGTGTGCTATTAAATATGACAGTCGGGTCTAGATTAGGGATAGATTTGTTTTTATCAACGCGGGTGTGTATAGTAAGGCACTTCTAATGGTACTCCCGTTTAGAGATAGATGAGGATATATTTGTTTTCGTCAACGCCGGTGCTTGTATCGTCGCACTTTAGGGTACTTGACTGCTTTTCTGGCTGAGGATAAATTAAGTCTAGGTTTGTTAGCACGTAACGCTGTATTAACCTTTTCAGTAAGTTGCGGAGATAGACGAGGATAGATTAAGGATACTTTTATATGCCGAAGCTCCATTACACAGAAAAGCTCACACCGAACCTCTCAATTGGAGTTCAAGTAGGTAAAGGCGTTACAGGGGTTGGCTACTTAAACAAGGAGCTAGACGAACGTACCAATCACGGTGCTGGCGTGTGGACTGCACGTATCAAGTTCCCCTCTCAGAACCCTAAGTTTCATACAACTAAAATTAAATACGACCCCTATAGCTCCTTCAATAAGCAAGAAGCTATAAAAATTGCATACGAAATACTATCAGGATATGCAGATAGAGTAGGCAGAGGATTATCCGTACACGAGTTAAACTATATACATAAGAGAGTGTGGGATTATCTAGACGATGCAGATAAATGGGCGCAAGAGAATGATGCTCTAGTAGCCGGTGACTTAGAACCCATACACTTAATTCACGGAGGAAGAACCTACTGGAGTGCAGCAAGATACGAGCAAGCAGAAGGTTTTTGGCGTAACTATCTAACAGACTTTGTTAAATCACTGCCTGTACCTAAGGGAATGGCAGCATCAACACTAGATACTCTTGACTATAGAGACTTAGATGAACTTGATACTTGGCTACTACAAGTAAATCCCATCTTAACTATTGAAACACGACTAAAGATAATCACCGAGTTACGCCACTTCTTCCATTGGGCTTACTTCAAAAGATTGGTTACTACTGTACCCAGTATTAGGAGACCACATAGAGGAGGTGTAAGAGGTGCACGTGAAAGAATGCGTAAGGAAATCACGCCAGAACTATATCGTGAGATTATTGACTATACACGCGAGAAGTATCTAGACACGGAGCAATCAGAGTACCGTAGGGATTACAGCTACTTGTTTCACCTCTACATTCTCATAATGTCAAATTGTGGCATCCGCACACCTACTAGTGGTCTAGAGCATACTATGGTGCGTTGGGAGCACGTTAATTTAGGTGAAGATGGAAGTGCACCAGCCCTTACTAGAGAGAGTGAAAAAGGACACACGTATGACGCGATATTTATGCCTTCTGCTGTACGTTATTTAACGGAGCTAAGAAACTTCTACGAAACTAGAGGAATTAAGTGTGATAAGGGCTATATGTTTAGACATCCCCACTACCAATACTACTCTATGAAAAACCCTGATGAACGCAAACGAGGGGAAGTAAAGATTGCTAAAGGGGACCATATAGTTAACTTCAAAACACAATGGAACAATATGTGTAAGAAGCTGGGTATACACGAGTTTGGTACTAAGGATAATCCAGTTCCTCAGTCTGAACGAATTAGCCCCTCAAGTATGCGTGCTTGGTTCATTACTCAACGTCTGTACTCAGATAAAAACGTAAAGATTGAGTTACTAGCGCGTGTGACAGGTACAAGTATATCGCAGATTGAAGCTAGGTATTTGCGTCTGGATATG
>NHHF01000039.1 GCA_002171155.1 Betaproteobacteria bacterium TMED156 | reverse complement strand
TCAAAACGAATTGGACCACCGCCCATTTCTCCACCTTGCTGTCTTTCTTGTAGATGTACATCTTCACCATAACGTTCTTTTGTAAGTTGCTCAATAACTGCTTGTCTTGTAATATTATTTTTCTTTAAAAAGTACAAGGCATAACTATTTTTTTCACTTAATAAACTTACAAAAATATCTTTGATTGCTAATTTTTTTCTACCAGAAAATATAACCTGTGTGACTGCCCTATTAAATACTCTTTCTAGTGCTGAAGTTTTGCGTGGAGCGTCTGTTGATTCAACTACAATATCTTTCAACTTATTATCAAGATACTGCATACAGTCAACCATTATTTGATCAACGTCACCTTTAACTTCTGAAATCAATGATTGTATTTCTTTTTCGTTTGCTAATGCCAATAGAAGATGTTCAAGAACCACATACTCGTGGTTTCTCTCAGAAGCAAATTCCATTGCTCTATCTAGTACGGATTCTATTGGATCATATTCTTCAGCCATTGCGTTTTAACCTTTTATTTAATTTTTTCATTGCCATATCAAGTTTAAGTTTAGAAACTAATGTATCAAATGTTATTCCATTTAGATGATCAGTTTCATGCTGAAAAACTCTACTCATCATTCCTTCGAGTCTTTCATTAACTTTCTCTCCATTAGTATTTACATACTCTACAACTGTATTAAGTGGACGTAGAACTTTTAAAAATATGCCGGGAAAACTTAAACAACCTTCTGTAATTAAACCTTTTTCACTACCTGTTTCTACTACTTTAGGGTTAACAACTAACTTATAACGTGTTTTATCTCCCATTATAAAGAAACTTTTATCTAAACCTACTTGTGGAGCGGCAAGACCAATACCGTTATTTTGTGACATAATTTTGTGCATTTGTTCTGCTAATTTTACTACATTATCCATGTCGTCGTCAACACTTATTGTAGGTTTCTTTAAAATATCTGCAGGTGCGTACACTAATTCCATTATATGTTTTTCCTTATTTTTTCTAAAAGTTGTTTTTGTTCATCTGTTAATTTTTTTGGTATTTGATAATTTAATTTAATATACAAATTTCCTGATGTACCATTGTTTAATTGCATACCTTTTCCTTTTACTCTAATTACATCTTCCGGTTGAGTTAGAGGTGGAACAGTTATAGTTATATTATTATCAAAATGTTCAATATCAACTTTTGTTCCTAATAACGCATCAAAAATATCTATATCTATGTTAGTGTACAAGTCTTTTCCTTTTTGAGTAAACTTTTTATGAGCCGCGACAGATAATACCACATATAAGTCTCCTGGTCTTAAGTCTTCATGCAACGTTGATCCTAAACCTGAAAATCTTATTTGTGTTCCTGTATCACATGCCTTTGGAATATCTATTTTTACATTTTGATTTGTGCCTGTTGGTGTTTTAATAACTACTTCTTTTGACACACCATAAAAAACATCTTCCAAAGAAACAGTTAAGTTAATCCTTATATCTTGATTACGTAATGGTTTTGCTTTTCTTTGTCTAAATGTTCTTCTTGATGTGTTATCGCCAAAGAATTGTTCAAACATATTTCCAAAGCCAGGTATATCACTATCAATAATAATATCATCAAACGATCCGCCTGCAAATCCAAAAGGTCCTTGACCACCTTGTGCACCATAGCGTCTTTCCATATCATATTGTTGTCTTCTTTGCTGATCACTTAAAATATTATTGGCTTCATTTATTTTTTTAAACTGTGTGTCATCACCACCATTAAGGTCAGGATGATACTGTTTGGCGAGCTTTTTATATGCTCGTTTTATCTCATCCTGCGATGATTGTTCCGATACTCCAAGTGTTTTATAATGATCCTGACTCATTGTTTAAGTATATAACAGATTAATTAAAAGTCAAGTATTATTTAGGTTTATTGTTGACTTCGTCTTCTTGATTATATTCTTCGTAATATTTTTTATATTCTTCCAACAGTGTATTTGTTTCTTGAAGCTTTGCTCTAATCTGTGCAAAGTTTTTGGCCAGTATTTCAAAGTCTCTGTCAGTCAATCCAAACAACACTGGGTCAATGCCTTGTTCTTCTAACTTTTTGAATACTTCATCTGCATTTTCTGAATTGATAATTATCCATCTAATCTCTTCCAGTTCTAATGGAGTAGGCATAGGATGATCTAAATTCTGTCTTGGTTCTTCAACTGAAAATACTTTTATTCTTTTTTCACCAATCGTACAGCCAGTCAATGCAACAACTATAAGAACTAGTATTGCACCTTTAAGAAATGATATCCAAGATACCGCATACCAGCTAACTCCTAATTTATTCTTCCACCAATCTATTTGGCTGTTATGCCATTTAAAAAATTTATTCATATGGTACATATGAAGGGTTTGCTAATGCCGGACATTCTGGATTGATTTCCGATTTCTTAGTTGCCTTCAACTCCTCTTCTGTGTGTGGGGCCCCTGATGCTAATTCAATACATCTAGCCGCATTGTTGGCTCCATTGTTTATTATTTTTTCTAACAGTTTTGGCTTTTCAACACCAATTTTACCAACGTCCCTGCCACCTTTGTTAAATCTTTTGTCTAGATCTTCTAGATCTTTTTTCAAACTGTTGATTAAAACATTTAATTGTTTGTTTGATTCTAGTATTTCTTCAAAGTCTGCTTTTTGTTGTTCTAATAATTCTTGTTGTGATTCAATCGAACGTTCTAGTTCTATTTGATTTGCTTTTAATACAGCATTGTCAGAACGTAATTTCATTACATACATACCAGCACCTGCTATTGCTGAGATGATCACTACTGTAAAAATAACTTTAATATAACCAAACATAATTAATCCTTTTTATGAATTGTATCGCATTGTTTAATGTATTTAGTATAATCATCAATTGAATGATCTACAAACCCATCACCGACAGTTTTATTAAAAAGACTTGCTATGCCGTCTTTGAATACTCTCGTCCAATTGACTGCACCAATTCTTATTTCATGTTTTCCATCAATGTAACAAAATTTACCAACGTGTTTAAATCCCATAAAAGTTGTAGGAACTCTTGTTACTAAATCTCTTTGATTTCTAAATCTCCACACTGGGCATTTGATTGTTTTCGTAAATGCTCTATTGCCTGCTCTCGGTGAACCATATGTAAAGCAACCAGTTGCAAATGTTCCTAATCTTGCAGTAGCTATAGTTGCCGCGGCCGCTCCTAATGAATGACCAGTCAAATAAACCTTTTTAGTTTTGTTGTTTTTTGGATTTACACCATGTTCAAAGAATAGTTTTTTAATATCATCCCAAATTTCATCAACATATTTTGCAAAACCTGTGTGAACTTTTCCACCTTCCCATGCAGGTCTTTTCCAAAAGTTTATGTCTGATTTAATGTCAGCCCATTCAGTTGGCTGTGTACCTCTAAAGGCAATTATAAAATTTTCATCATTCCAAAGTACGTATGCTTGACTTCCATTATTGTCTACAAATTGATAGTGTAAATGATCAATAATATCTTCTTTTCTTAAAAAATGCGTAAAAGACTTTGGTGAATAATAACTAGCTGAACTTAATTTTGAAAAAAATAATGCTGTGCTAGTATCAAATTTATCAACAACAAAATTAAGAAGCCCAGACATGAGTCGCTCCGTTTTGTTTTCCCACTCTTGCAATTTGATTCATACTTTTAATTACTTGATTATAATATCCTTCTGGCTTACCACCTGATATCATATTGCCATCTCTTTGTGGTTCTTCTTCTGGCGATGGTTTGCCAATTGCTTTTTGTAACCACTGTGTTGTTCTTGCTATAAATTCATCAATTGGAAAAGGTGGCACATCTTCTAAATCTGTTGGATAGCCAAGCTCATCCATTACCTGTCTCATATTTGCGTTAGCGAGAGTGAGATCTAGTTCAGGTTTGTAATCCGGATTTGGTTTAGGATCTGCATCATACGGATAGTCTGCTTTGTAAACATCAGGATGATATCTATCACCTGACTCGACAGATGGTCTCCACATGCCGTCCTTACCTTTAGCACCAGCTGAAAAACTCATGCTCTCTTGTATTGCCTGAACTAGTTCTCTAAATCTCATAATTAACCTCTTGTGAAAAATTGATATGCACCAAAGGCAATAGCGGCATAGGCCGCAATGTTAATCCAACTACCTAAAAATAAGATAATCAAACCAACTGCTACTAAACCCAGTCCACCATGTGATGCTTTTTCTTTAAGTCTATCTGTTAACCAACTCATGTTCATCTCCTTTTATTATGACTTATTTTTCTAACTTTGAAATCCTACTCTCAAGGTCAGCCAACTTTTCTTTTAAAGCTGGAAATTTTGCCATTCTTTTCTCCTCATCAGTGAGAAGTTTTACGTTATACCTTTTTGCCGCCCAGTTGTATAGTGAATCTACCTTATTGTAGAACCATACACCTAGCTTGGTATCTCGAAACCATGTTGCTGTTGCATTTCCAATAATTGCTCCAGCCATTGCTTTTATAATCCAAAACCACATATTACTTGTACCTGTATACTACCCTTCCTTTTGATAGATCATATGGACTAATTTCTACATCAACTTTATCATTCTCTAATATTCTAATATGATTTTTTCTCATCTTACCACTTAAATGTCCTAAAACTTGATGTCCATTTTCTAACTTTATTTTAAATGTTCCTGCCGGTAAAACCGAAGTCACTGTACCATTCATTGTAATTACGTTATCCTTTGACATTAACCTCTAATTGTTTTTTCAATCATTTGTTCAGATAACATGTGGGTTCTACCACCATGAAAATTTAATTGCCATTCAGTAACTGTTGTTACACTTTTAATATCATGAAGTATTTCTACTACACGTTTCATTGTTTCTTGATCTTTTTTTATTTCTACGAATACCATGTAATTTCCATCTTCATCTGGACCCGGTGATACTTCTGTATCTTTTATTCCAACATATCCACGTTCTATAAATCTTGCTAAATCTTGAGCTGGTTCTTCATCTTTTGAATACAAGCCCATTACTAAAACTTCTTTTGCATCACCTGTTTTTGGCTCAAACTGATCAATGCTAACTTTGTTTAAAATAAGGTGTTGTAGATCACCTGATCTTAAACCTTCTTCAAGGCGCTTACTCGTCACTAGTGATTGTAGTTTCATCTGTAATCCCCTCGTCTTTTGCTTTGTCTTGTGCTTCAACTTCAGCATCAGTTTCTAAATCAAAGTTGTCTAATAATCTTTTTGGCATTTTAATAGTTACCAACCAAACTGGTACTTCATCCACTTGTGGTTTTTTTGTTCCAGGTTTAAAATCACCTGGTGTTTTTACTCTACGTGGAGCCAAATAGTAATCTTTTTTGTAATACACTTTGCAGTCATAACCAAGTAAACGTTGACCACCAGCTGGATCTGGCATCATTTCTCTTGGATACATTATTGTAATATCTACCCAATATCTACCAATTTTAGGTCCGTCTACAATTTCACCTTCCATCCAGTTTTTATAGGTGTAAATTCCCATTTCGTCCATAGATTTTTCAAACTCTAGCAATATATCAAGTAGGCTAGTGTTCTTGTGAACTGCGTAATGATTATCTAATATCTCTTGTGTATCCATAACAATTGTATTTATGCTAATTAAACGCAGATTCGTTTAATTGAATTAGCTGTTGATATCCACCTATGCTTTGACCTTCTATATAGATCTGGGGCATGGTTCTATGTCCTTGGCTAATTACAAATTCACGTGCTTCTAGCTGTTCCTCTATGTTGATTTCTTTAAATTCAATATTTTTACTTTTTAACCAGTTTTTTGCTTGAACACAGTAACCACACAAATTTTTACTGTAGACTATAACTTCTTTCATACTATTTTCCTTCAAGATTTTGAAATATAAATGGTTGTAACTTAACATCAAAAGTCATAAATTCACCATCTCTGTATACTTTGACTTTTAATATGTCACCAATTTCGTTATACCATAACTGCTTGATAATATCAAGTGATCCAACTATTTCATGTCCACCAACTTCAACTAAAATATCACCACTTTTTAAACCAGCTAATTCGGCCGCTCCGCCTTCTGATGGTTTGTCAACTTTTACCACTGATTCTATTCCGATACTTAATAAATGTTTTCTTTCTTCAAGAGTTGAAACTACTTTCATCTGTATTCCAATAGCAGGATATGTTGTGTAACCTTTTTCAATAATTTGATCAACTGATCTTTTTGCTAGATTAGATGGTATTGAAAACCCAACTCCTGAAAAAGATCCTGTTCTTGAAAATAATAATGTGTTTACCCCAACAACTTTACCACACATATCAAACAAAGGACCTCCTGAGTTACCTTGGTTGATAACTGTGTCTGATTGATTGTATGTTATCATTGGTTTTGATTTATCTGGTGATCTATCAACGTAACTTATAATTCCTTTTGTGACTGCCCATGGCATACTCAAACCATGACCAATTGCTATCACGTCACTACCCATTTCTAATTTATCGCTGTCTCCCCATTCAACAAATTTAGTTGGACCTTCTGGATTAATTTTTACTACGGCGATATCTGCAATTTCATCAATACCTACAATTTCTGCATCTCCATATTCTAAAGGAGAATCCCAATAAAATATTTTTAGAGTAGTTGCACCTTTTACCACGTGTGCATTGGTAACAATATAACCTTCATCATTAATAAAAAATCCTGTTCCAATTCCTGAAGTAGGTCTTGGTATGCTAGGCATCAATCCACCAAATTCATCATCAAATGTTACTTCTGGACCTCTTTCCATAAAAATATAAACTACATTAGGTATAGCTTCTGCAACTATTTCAGATGCAGTGTTATACATACATCTCTCATACTTAAATGTATTTGGATTGTCATCATCGTGTGTTGATGCGATTAGTTTGTAAGGTACCATCAAAGATAGCATCATGACCATTAATGGTAGTAGCTTTAGTTTCTTCATCTTGTTTCTCCTAAAACGATCCTGCATCAACTGACGATTGTATCTTAGACTCGGTGTTTGGGATTTGTATCGTATTCTTTTGTGTTAGTAACAATTGATTTAATTCACACATTAATGATACTGCTTCTTCTTGAGTTAATCTCAATTCTTTGCTGTTTGATTTTTGTAGATGTATTACTCTGTTACAAAAACTTTTTATGTTATCATACTGTGCCATGTGTGTGCTTTCGTTCTCGCTTTTTATTATTTATGTTAATATTCATTTCCATTTCTGAATAAAATGGACCAACATACGAGACTGCACCTTCGAGCAAAGTGTTTAATTTAGGATTAAATGACGGCACCCAACCTTTAGCAAATTCAATACCATAATATCCTGCACTGTATTTTACACCAGATTTAATTGTTTTGGTGTATGTAGGCAATGATTTGTAATGTTCTACATTATAAGGTTGTACCGGAGTAGGATATCCTTCAACATCAAAGTTACCTTGTACAGGTTGATCTAATAATCTCTTTTCTTCAACCTTAAAAGGATCTTCTCCTAAAAATTCAACTACATTCTCATATGAGGTGAAATCTTTTCTATCTTTATCTAGTAATAACTGCCATGTGCTATTTGCATGTCTCATGGTCCCTATTTTCTGCTCATTGCTTTCTAGGATCCAAAAAGAATCTTTAATTATTTGCTTTGCTTTTAACACGTGGATAACCTGCATTTAAATATTGTGCGTGATCAGTTGGTTGTTCAGATAATCTATTTAATCCATACTTTGCACAAAATTTCATAAATCTTATACCAACCTGATCAACATGTTTTGGATTCTGTGCTTGGAATATTTCTGCAAACACTTTTTTTCTAATTTCTTCTGGCTGTTGTGTAAGATCGATTAATTTTTTATTTCTTTCATAACATTCTTTTACTCTATGTTCAGTTCCATTATGATCTGTCCAACGTTGCAACATTAAATTGTTCCACACAAATCCTTGATTCTCTCTATCTGCAAATGCTTCTTCTAATTTTGCTTTACGCACTTTCGGATATGCTGAAAATACATTGTCAGCTGAATCACCCCTCATACATTTTTCAAAAAGCATCCATTCCGGATTAGGCGGAAGTTTTGTTTCACCTGTTTTTTTATCTATGATCGGACGATCTTTTTCATCATAAAAACCATTTGCTGTTACAATTTGATTTGCAACACCATTGTATAGCGTCACATTATTATTGATTAATTGATAGAAATCAGAATCAGAAGAAATAATTACATGTTTTTCATTTGGGTGTGCTTGTATCCAAAGTGCAATACAATCATCTGCTTCAGATGTTGGCTCACGCAATACAGAACAATTTGTATTTTCTTTTACAAACGTACAAAAATGATCAAATGCTTCCCACCAAAAATCATCTTCTTCTTTTTCACGTTCGGTTCTTTTGTCTAAAACAACTTTTCTATTTTTCTTGTAAGGTTCATAAACATCTTTACGCCAACTTCTACCTTCTAAGCAGAATACAACATGTGATCCTGAAAACATAGTGTTAGCTTTTTTAAGTGAATTAAAAAGAATGTGGAATGCCAAACTGATTTTTGTATCTAAATCTGTTCCTCTACTTGATACGTGTCTAGCTCTAAAAAACGTATTTGCAGTATCTACTAAAATATATGTCACGAATATTCAACTTTTCCGTCTTTGAGTTTTGTTTTTGAAACTTTAGAACTTGTCTCTTGTTGTGATTTTAATTCGTCAAACACATCTTGATCCATTGTTTCAAGCACAATACCTTTACACAAATCGTCAAACCACTTATTAACTATATCGTCATCAGTAATACCTGTATAACCATTTTTAGTCAACATATCAATAAATGATTGATTCCAATCTAATTCAAAATAACCTTTTTTTGGATTATCAGGATCAAAATTTGTGTTCAGTACAGTCACGTAAGGTTTGTTTTCAATGTCAGCTAATTTCTTATCAAGTTGTACACCAGATAGTTCATGTTTTGCTTTAGCTATTTCTTTTTCTTGTCCTTTTAAAAACCAACCTTTTGGATTTAAACTAAACGGAATGCTAATTTTCTGTTTTTTCATTTTCATTTTTTTCTACTGTTTTTTC
>NHHF01000038.1 GCA_002171155.1 Betaproteobacteria bacterium TMED156 | reverse complement strand
TTTTATTAAAATTTAATTATGGCTACATATGCAATTGGGGACATACACGGGTGTGAAGAAAGTCTACGCGCTCTGGTTAAAAAAATAAATCCATCACCTAAGGATACATTATGGTTCTGCGGAGACATAGTTAATCGTGGCCCATCCTCTCTGGATTGTATTAGATTCATAAAATCACTAAAAAATAAAATAGTTTGTGTTTTGGGAAATCACGATATTTACCTCTTAGCAATTGCATCTGGTGTGATAAAACCTCCTAAAAATAATGAAAGTCTCAATCAAGTTTTGAATTCAAAAGATAATGACGAAATAATCAACTGGTTGAGATTTCTGCCTTTGATGCATATTGAAAATAAAACTATCCTAGTTCATGCAGGACTTTTACCCAACTGGGAGCCCATTCAAATATATAAACTGGCGAACAAAATCTCCTCAAATCTTAAATCACATTATTGGAAAGAATTTTTATTTGAACTTTGGGGTAACTCACCAGGTTTGTGGACTAACAAATTGAAAGGAGCCCAAAGAAACACATTAGTTGTTAATGGATTAACAAGAATCAGATTTTTAAAATCGAACGGGGAAATGGATTTTACTAATAAACTCAGCCCTAAAGAAAATAAAATGAATCTTTTTCCTTGGTTCTTATTTCCCAACAGGCTTTCAAAAGATTACAAAGTTATATTTGGGCACTGGTCAAGTCTTGGACTTATAATTAGACCAAATTTAATTTCACTCGATACTGGATGTGTTTGGGGTGGTATGTTAACAGCTGTAAGAGTTGAAGATAACAAAATCTATTCTCAAAAAGCTATAGATTGAAATATAGATACATTCAATTACAACTCTTTAGTCATCTTTGATCTGATTATTTCTGCAAGTTTCTTTTTTTCTAAGATCTTAATTTGATCTGACTTTGATTGTTTTTTGTAAATTATATTTATTTTTTTTACTTCAACCTCTATCTTGTTTGCTTTAATTGTATTTAGGATCGATTGAATAAAACTCATTTCTCCAAAATATGCTACTGGTGAAGAATTTTGATTATTTTTTTTATATCTAATTACAATTGGAAATAATTCTGTATTTGGTGAATCTAGATAAAGTGAAAAAAAACTTGTATGAAAAGGCAATATATTTGAGCCGTCACTTGTTGTTCCCTCAGGGAAAAAAACAATTACATTACCCTTTGACAGCAAACTTCGTGATTTTTTTATAACGTCAACTATTGAACTCTTCTTTTTTCGGTCAATAAAAATTGTTCTAGCATTTTCAACTAGAATTCCGAGTAGAGGCCATCTTTTTATTTCCGATTTCGCAATAAAAATCCCTGGAATGCCAAGTGAGTGAATAACAAAAATATCTATCCAAGAAACGTGGTTAGAGACTACTAAAGTATTATTTAAAGTTTTTGAAAAATTTTTAGTATCAAAAGAAACTCTCAATTCACATATCAATAGTAGTATTTTGGCAAACCACTTTGTGCTCTTGTCAAAGGTTGATTTGTTTAATATTTTTCCAAATAAAAAAAGCCAAAGAAAACCCGTAATAAACCAAGACGTCAGTAAAAATAATTTTAAAAAAGTTCTCAAATTTTAAATTTTTTTATTGTAGAAGCATACCCCGTCTATGATTGTTGCATAGACCCTTCCTTGGACCTCATATCCATAAAATGGACTGTTCCTAGTTTGAGTCGATAAAGTTTTGGAATCGACACACCATGATTCATATTCATCAAAAATGCAAATATCAGCAACCTCTCCAATTTTCAATCCAGGCTGCTTTAGTCCTAAAACCTTGGAAGGCTGAGTTGTTATGAATGAAAGTGCCTTCTGCAAATTAATGTTATTATCCCGAGCCCACTTTAAAGTTAAAGGTAGAAGTAGTTCGACGCCCATTAAACCAGCTTCTGCCTGAGAAAAGGGCAAGTTTTTGTCTTCTTCTTCAACTGATATATGATCAGAACAAATAAAGTCTATTGTTCCGTCGATAAGTCCCTCGCTTAGTGCTTTTTTGTCCCTTTCTGTCCTGAATGGTGGAAAAGTCTTAATATTTGTATTAAAACTCTCTATGTCAATATGGGTTAAATGCAGGTGATGAATTGATACATCTGCTGTTACATTCAATCCCTCTCTTTTTGCTTCTCTAATCAATTCAACACCACGAAACGACGAGACTCGACAAAAATGCACCTTTACATCTAGTAATCGGACTAGTTCCAATATTGTTAAAATACTTATGGATTCTGATTGACTAGGAATTCCACTTAAACCTAGACGAGTTGACACTGATCCACTATGTGCAACTCCATTATTACCGAGCCATGGATCAACTGGATTTAACCATACTGACAAATTAAAACTTGAAGCATATTGAAGGGCTTTTAAAAGGACTAGAGTATCTTTAATTGGTTTGTTGGATTGAGTAAAGCCAACACACCCGGCCTTAGAAAGTTCAGCCATTTCACTAATAATTTTGCCTTTTAATCCCTTAGTTAAAGCCCCGAGAGGATAAACGTGAGACTTTTGGTAATTATGAGCTTTTTGAATTAACATTTTAGCAAGACCAGGTTCATCAATTGTTGGGTGAGTATCAGGAGGACAAATAATATTAGTTACTCCACCTGCCACAGATGCATCAATCTCAGACTCAAGTGTTGATCTAAATTCAAATCCAGACTTTCTAATTCTGACAGAACAGTCAATAAAACCAGGGCAAACTATTTTATTTTTAGCGTCAATAACTTCATCTGGGGTAAAGTCTAAAAATTTCTTATTATGACTGCTAATAGCTAAAATTTTCTTATTAGATAATAATAAGTCTGAATTCTCTATTATTCCTCCATTTGAAGAAACAATTTTTCCACCTTTTATTAACAGTTTTTTTATATGAGGAAATTTTCCAGTTTTATTTTTATCCATTATTTTTTTTGGAGTTATTCAAAATGTCCATTACAGCCATTCTGACAGCAATTCCAAAAGTTACCTGAGTCAGAATTACTGAATTAGGACCGTCCGCGACATGTGAATCAATTTCCACACCACGATTCATCGGACCTGGATGTAAAACTATAACATCCGACTTGGCATTAGATAGTCTTTCCAGAGTAAGTCCATAATTTTTGAAATATTCTTGCTTGCTTGGTAAATTTGTACTTTTCATTCTTTCTTTTTGTAAACGAAGAACAATTATGACATCCACATCTTTTAGACCCTGGTCAAGATCTGTGAAGCCCCTAACACCAATTTCTGAGAGGCAGGAAGGTAATAAAGTACGTGGTCCAATAACCCTAATATCTGGAGAGCCAAGTAAAGAAAATGCTTGTATATCTGATCTAGCAACTCTAGAGTGGATAATATCACCAATGATGGCAATCCTTAAATTTGAAATATCACCTTTGAAATGCTGAATTGTAAATACATCTAAAAGTGCTTGTGTTGGGTGAGCATGGCTACCGTCGCCGGCATTCATTACATGAATATGTGGGGCTACTTCATTGATATGCTTAGCAATTAAAACTGAAGCACCACTTTGAGAATGACGAACAACAAACATATCAGCCCTCATGGCTACTAGATTATCAATTGTATCTAGTAATGACTCTCCCTTAGCAGTGCTCGAAGTTCCTACATTTAAGTTAATTACATCAGCTGATAACTTTCTCGCTGCGATTTCAAAAGTTGTGCTTGTCCTAGTTGAATTTTCAAAAAAAATATTAAAAATACTTTTACCTGAAAGTATATTTGATTTTGAAATCGAGATAGTTTCGTTAAATTTTAAAAAATCTTTTGCTCTGTCTAGTACATTCAAAATGATTGATTTTGGAACACCTTCAATTGATAACAAGTGATTTAATTTACCAGAGGAATTAAGTTGAATTTGTCGAAGCATTTAAAACTCCTTCTAAAATGATGGCAGCAGCAACCGCATCATCAGGACCATCCACTTTCGCTAGTGCAGATGTCCACCTTTCATCTTCTAAAATTACCTCTAATCCGAAGTTGTCACCTAATTGTTTAGCAAATTTGGAACATGTACTTGAAAATGGATGATCAGAACCGTCAGGATAAATAGGCAAACCTACGACCAAGTAATTAGGTGACCATGCTTTAATTATTTTTGAAATTGCCATAAAACGCTTAATTTTATTTCGCGCATCAATAATTTCTAAAGGTCTTGCTGAACAAGTAAGAGTATTGCCAATTGCAACACCTATGCGTCGTTTCCCAAAGTCAAAGGCTATTAAAGTGTGAATTTTACTCTTCAACGACTTAGTAAAGTAAAAAATGTTTTTCTTTAAGCATGACCAACAACCCCTGACAAATTTGACGGATCAAAACCTAATACTTTGAAAGCAGCAGCTAATTTATCTTCAGCAGGAACATCGAAAATTAATTCGTTCTCAATAATTGGAATAGTCAACCAAGAGTTGTTAATTAGTTCAGAGTCTAATTGGCCTGGACCCCATCCAGAATATCCAAGTGAAACTATAAATTTTGCTGGGCCATTACCTTGAGCAGTTGCTTCTAAAATATCTCTAGAAGAAGTCAAAGCGAGACTATCGGAAATTTTTAAACTCGAATTCCATGAACCGATAGGTTCATGTAAAACAAACCCTCTATCCGGCTGAATTGGACCACCTAAAAAAACTGGATAAACTTTTGAATTAGATGGATGCATTGAAATATCAACTCTGGAAAATAAACTTGTAAGATCAAACTCTGCCAGTCTATTAATTATTAATCCCATGGCACCTTTGCTGCTATGTTCGGCAATATATATAACTGCTCCAGAAAAAAAAGGATCTAACAAACCTGGCATAGCAACCAACAATTGATGACTTACTGAGGCAAATTTTTCTTTTTTTTGTATCATATTGAACTATCAGTGTACTTGAATAAACAAAATGATAAAATAACTAAAAGTGATTTTTATGGAATTAAACCTCAAATGCAGATCTGTAGTATGGTTAAGAAGAGACCTTAGACTAAAAGACAACTCCGCTATATCCAAAGCAATAACTTTCAATGAACCCTTTGTAATTTGTTTTATTTTCGATAAGGAAATTCTGAATCCACTCTTAAGAGGACAATTTGCTACCAAAGACTCCAAAAGTCTAGTAAAAGATAGAAGAGTTTCATTCATACACAATTCTGTTAAAGAATTAGACGAAAGTTTAAAAAAAATTGGGTCCGCTTTGATAGTAAAGTTTGGATATTCCCATGAGATCATCCCTTCCATTGTCAAAAGTTTTGGGGCAAAGAAGTTGATTTGTGCCTCTGACTATGAACCTGATGCAATAGAGCGTGATAACAATATAAAAAAACTAATTCAATCAAATGATGTGGAATTTATCTCAGTAAAGGATCAGTGTATTTTTGAGAAAACTGAAATTCTATCAAAATCAAAAAAACCATACACTGTCTTCACTCCTTACAAAAAAGCGTGGCTTGAACAACTTACTATAAATGACTTAAATAAGAATAAACATAAATCTACTTTAGAGAAAAATATAGTTAAATTTCCTAATTCATTACAGTTCCATATTCCAAGTCTAAAATATATGGGCTTTTCAGAGGAAGCTTCTCTTCTAAGATTTATCAGAACTGGTAGCAGTGGTGCAGCAGCTAGTTTACAAGAATTTCTGCCTAAAATTAGTTTTTATAAAACTGAGAGGGACTTTCCAGCATTATCAGCAACATCTGAAATGTCGATACATTTAAGATTTGGGACTATATCAATCCGCGAACTTGTAATTGCTGCTGTAAAACCCGAACATAACTACAAAAATATTTCAGAAAATACAATAGCTTGGCTCTCAGAATTAATTTGGAGAGAATTTTATATGCAGATCCTTTTTAACTTCCCTCATGTGATTTCCAGAAGTTTTAAAATCAAGTATGACCTTATTGAATGGAATTCCTCGGAAACCCTATTTAACTGCTGGGCATCTGGGCTTACAGGATATCCTATTATTGATGCAGGAATGCGGCAACTTAACGAAACAGGATTCATGCACAACAGATTAAGGATGCTCACAGCCTCTTTTTTAACAAAAGACTATGGAATAAATTGGCAATTAGGTGAAAAATATTTTGCAGTCAAGTTAAATGATTTTGATTTATCAGCTAACAATGGTGGTTGGCAATGGGCAGCATCAACAGGTTGTGATGCACAACCATATTTTAGAATTTTTAACCCTATTACTCAAAGCAAAAAGTTTGATCCGGAAGGAGAATACATCAAAAAATTTGTTCCAGAATTAAAAAATTTAGAAAAAAAATACATTCATACTCCGTGGCTAGCTCCAGAGAATGTATTAAATAAAGCTGGAATTAAACTTAGTATTGATTACCCATTTCCAACTATAAATCATGATGACGCGAGAAAAAAAACGCTGGAAAGATATAAGGAAGTTAGATCTTAAATATTATATTTCAATCATATCGAAATCATTTTTTTGAGCTCCACACTCGGGACAAGTCCAAGTAATCGGAATATCTTCCCATTTTGTTCCAGGAGCAATTCCCTCTTCAGGCGACCCCTCTGATTCATCGTAGACCCAACCACAAATCAAACACATGTATTTTTTCATTAAAGTGGATTAAAGATATTTTTATGAGTTAAATAATCATTAAAGTATAAACTGATACAAACATACTGAGTAAATTTAAAAAATAATAAAATTTATAAATCAAATTAGAGTTAAATCTTTTGTAAAATAATAAGAACAATAATTCAAATCAAAATTTTAAAATGCAAAATATCATAAAAAGTGAAAAACTATTCATTGAAGCTCAGAAATCAATACCTGGAGGGGTCAACTCACCAGTGAGGGCTTTTAAATCAGTTGGAGGAACTCCAAGATTTCTGCATAAAGCAGAGGGTGCATACTTATTTGATGTTGATAATAACAAATATGTTGATACGATTTGCTCTTGGGGTCCAGCAATAGTTGGTCACGCAAATCCCACTGTTTTAGATGCAGTCCGTAAAGCATCATTGAATGGTTTATCGTTTGGTGCACCAACCCCTGGTGAAACAAAACTAGCTAAACTAATATGTAATTTCATTCCCTCAATTGAGATGATACGACTTACATCATCTGGAACGGAAGCGACAATGTCTGCAATCAGACTAGCTAGAGGAGCAACCAAAAGATCAAAAATAGTTAAATTTGAAGGTTGTTATCACGGTCATGTTGATAGTCTTTTAGTAAAAGCTGGATCAGGTCTTCTTACCTCTGGAAACCCTACCTCAGCTGGTATTCCTCAGTCATTTGCTGATGAAACTATCGTATTGCCATATAATGACGAGCAATCTTTAATAAATTGCTTTCAAAACTACGGTAACTCCATAGCTTGTGTAATCATAGAACCCTACGCTGGTAATATGAATTTAGTTAAACCTATTCCTAATTTTCTTCAAATAATTCGTGAAAAATGTGATCAAGCGGGCTCAATCCTGATTTTTGATGAGGTAATGACAGGCTTTAGAGTTGGCCTAAATGGAGCACAAGGATTGCTAAATGTTAAACCTGACATTACTACTTTGGGTAAGGTCATTGGAGGAGGTATGCCTATGGGCGCATTTGGTGGCAAAAAGGAAATCATGGAACACATCTCCCCTGTGGGCAAAGTCTATCAAGCTGGAACACTATCAGGAAATCCAGTAGCTGTAGCCGCTGGGATTGCCACTTTGGAGATAATAGCAGATGATGGTTTTTTTAAATCTATTAATGAAATTACAACAGAATTTATAAGTGGTTTTGTAGAGGCATCAAAAAAATATAATTTTGAGAATTTTTGTGCTGATAATGTAGGAGGAATGTTTGGTTTGTATTTTAGGAAGAATATACCCAAAAGATTTAGTGAAATTTGTGAATGTGATAACAAATCATTCAATAAATTTTTTCACACTATGCTTGAAAATGGCGTTTATTTGGCACCTTCTCCATTTGAAGCAGGCTTTTTGTCGATTGCTCATGCTGGTATTCCGATGAAAAAAGCAATAGATTCTGCAAAAAAATCTTTTGAAAAATTAAGTGAATCATAAAAAAACATATAAAAATAAGTTTTTAGACACCCAGCCTCCACTTTACGGAAGATTTGCCCCCTCCCCCACTGGTCCATTACATTTAGGCTCTTTAGTTACAGCTCTAGCTAGTTATATTGATGTTAAAGCTAGCCAAGGTGTTTGGTGGTTAAGAATAGATGATCTCGATCCTTACAGAACAAAAAAAGGTGCTATTAGTTTAATACAGCAACAATTAACTGATCATGGACTAAAATGGGATCCTTGGCCTGAGGATAAAGGGGGTGTTAACGGGATTTTGTTTCAAAGTAAAAGACATTGGTGGTATCAGGAGGCGTTTAATAAATTATTGCTTATAAATAGGGTGTTTGGCTGCATCTGCAGTAGAAAAGAAATAAAAAAATTGTTTAATGAAGGTAAAACCTTCAAACTTCAAACAGGTGAAATTTCATATCCAGGAACTTGCAAAAAAGTAAATTTTTTAAATTATGCAAATTTATTATCATGGAGATTTAATTCTTACGACAATGATGATTTTGTAATTTTGAGGAAGGACAAGACTTGGTCGTATTCATTTGCTGGAGTTATAGATGATTCAAGTCAAAAGATTACTCACATTTTGAGAGGCGACGATTTAAAACCAATTTTAAATAGGAATCGAATGATTCAAAGTACTCTAGGTTATAGATTCCCCAGAGTTATGCATTTACCTGTAGTTACAAATGAAAATGGTCGTAAACTATCAAAGCATGTAGGCTCTTCTTCTATCAAGTCAGGTATTCATGTTGAAAAGCAGCTAAAGTTTGCATGGCAATTCTTAGAAAAAAGTATGCCAACAAGTTGGCTGGAAAGAGTTTCAAGTTTCACTCATTCATATTTTTTTTAATTTTATTTTTTTTCATCAACAAAATGGGGATTTTCTCATGTTTTTTTGTATTTTTTGATTTTGATGAAAAACTCGCTAGAATATTTTTTTTGTTATTTTGCGTATTTGTAATAGGTTGAACAACTTCTTTTTTATTTGTACTTTTAACTTCGACAGTATTTCTTCTAATTTTCCTGTTAATTAATTTTTCTATTTCAATTATTTTAGTATCATCATCAGGCACCATAAGAGAAATAGCGATTCCTGAAGAACCTGCTCTTCCAGTTCGACCTACTCTATGAATGTAGTCCTCTGCAAGAAAAGGAATATCAAAGTTTATTACTACTGGTAATTCCTCAATATCTAGTCCTCTTGCGGCAACATCTGTTGCAACTAGTACTCTAATTTCTCCGGTTTTAAAACTTTGTAACACAGTGAGTCTATCACTTTGAGATTTATTCCCATGAATTGAATTAGCTAAAATATCTCTACGATCAAGATAATTTGCTAATCGTGACGCTTCAAGCTTAGTATTAACGAAGACTAAAATTTGATTCGATAGTCTTTTATTGATTAACTGATAAATATATTTTTTTTTCTCTTCATAGTTGTCTAACTTGTAAATAGTCTGATCTACTGTTATGGCAGTTGAGTTATTTTTAGATACCTGAACTAATTCGTAATTAGAATTAAGAATTGTTTTCGAAAATTTTTTTATTTCATTTGAAAAAGTTGCCGAAAACAACAAACTTTGCCTCTTTGATGGTATCAACGAAATGATTTTTTGTAGGTCGGGCAAAAAACCCATATCAAGCATACGATCTGCCTCGTCAAGAGTAAGTATTGAGACAGATTCAAGTCTTAAATTTTTTTGGTTTATATGGTCTAAAAGTCTACCTGGAGTAGCAATAAGAATTTCTAGGCCTTGATTTAAAAATTGAGTTTGCTGATCAATACTTACACCTCCGAAAACAACGCCAACACGTAACGATGAAGAGAGGGTAAATGATTTCGCATTGTTATATATTTGGTCAGCTAGTTCTCTAGTTGGAGCGAGAATTATCGAGCGAACAGGATGTCGAGCAGGTGAAGTGCTTGTATTAGCTAATTTTTGTAATCGATGAATTATGGGAATCAAAAAAGCCCCTGTCTTACCAGTACCCGTTTGTGCAATTCCCAAAACGTCTTTACCTACCATGATTTTTGTAATGGCTTCTTTTTGTATTGGAGTGGGATCAGAAAAACCCATTGCTGAAATATCTTTCAAAACTATGGGCGCTAAACCGAGCGAAAAAAATGTCATTAAAGATTTACTTTGATCATTAGGAAAAATTATCAGATTAGTTGTTAATCAATTCGCGAAATTATGAATGCTAATAAAAACTGTGATAAAAATTAAAGTTAACCACCCAATATATTCAATGTTTTTTTGTATATTTTGTTTAAGCACATCACCTCCTAATGAAATTAATAAGGCTATTAAAAAAAACCTAGCTCCTCTGCCTAAGAATGAAGCGAAAATAAATCCAAAAAAAGGCATGGATAACGCACCAGCTATTATAGTAAAAAGTTTGTATGGGATAGGGGTAAACCCAGCAAGCAGAATTATCCAAATACCCCAATCAGAAAAAAATTGTTTAACCTG
The DNA here is from genome assembly GCA_002171155.1 of Betaproteobacteria bacterium TMED156. The sequence goes on along the minus strand of NHHF01000038.1, from coordinate 1,153 downwards.
CAATATTTTTTCCTGATACCCTAAATCAACCATAAAGAGATACGTACTATCATACATAAACATACCGATTAAATAACCGAAAACTCCACCTAATACAGAAAAAAAAGTAGTAATTGCAGCAAAATGAAAAGCTTTTTTTCTTGATGCCAAACACATTGGAATTAAAAGCATATCAGGAGGTAAGGGGAAAAATATTGCTTCTATAAAACTAATAAAAGACAAGATTCTAATAGAATTTTTTGTTCTTGACCATATTATTATTTTTGAGAAAATTTTAGAAAACATATTTCAAATTGTAATGTTTGTTAGTAACAAAACTGAAATCATAGGGTTTTTTTGAGTTTTTTATAAGAATATTCTGAAACTTTTCTCAAAACTTCATCCACTGAAGAACAAACAGTCAAATGTTTTTTGTGATCTTCTAATAGAAAACCATTGCTAATATTTTTATCTATGAATTCAATTAAATTATCAAAAAAATTTTTGTAATTAAGTAAGATAATGGGTTTTTTATGCTCCCCTAATTGTTTCGTTGTCCAAACCTCAAATAATTCATCTAAAGTACCAATACCTCCCGGTAAAACCAAAAAAATATCTGAAATATTAATCATTTGTTTTTTTCTTTCGTTAATTGAATTTACGATTATCAATTCTCCAAAACTTTGATTATTTTTATCAAATTCCAATAACTCATTGGTTATTATTCCTAAGACTTTTGAACCTGAAAATTCAGCAGCTTTAGCAACTGCACCCATCAGACCCCATTCACCACCTCCATAAACAACATCAAATTTTTTTTTCCCAATTTTTTTTCCCAATTCATTGGCCATTATCTTCCAAAGATTTTCATTGCCAAATCTTGAACCACAAAATAGACATATTTTTATAGCCATTTAATTAGAAATTTTTTCAAAAAAACTGTTTTGCTCTAAATGAGAAATTTCAGCCCACTTTTCTACAAATATTTTTTTTGATATGTAATTAAAAAGATTCACACCTGTATTGGGTATTGACCATTCTCTTGGTGAATTGATTGGTTTATTATTAGCAATTCGATAGAGTAAGTCCAAAACACCCCCGTGAGTTATACACAAAACAGTATGGGATTCATTTAACTGATCTAAAAGAAAAAAAAAATTTAAAATTCTAGATT
>NHHF01000037.1 GCA_002171155.1 Betaproteobacteria bacterium TMED156 | reverse complement strand
ATTTCGGGAGATATTGTAATGGGCTCTTTTACAACTCCAGCTTCAAAACGTTTAACTTTAATTACCTCTCGAGCTTGTAAATCAGGACTCAGATTTTTATGAATTATTCCAATACCTCCCTCTTCAGCAATAGCAATAGCAAGTTTTGATTCGGTAACAGTGTCCATAGCTGCTGAAACTATTGGTAAATTTATTTTTAAGGATTTTGTAACAAATGTATTCAAATTTGTATCTTTAGGCAAAACCTCAGAATAACCAGGGGAAATCAGAACATCATCAAAAGTAAGTGCTTTTTTTTCTATTTTCATATTTATTAAGTTTGATTTTAATAATTAAATTATAGTTTATTGAGTCTTTTACGGCGCATTTCCTTTGGATCCAAAAATAAGGGTCTTAAAACGATTAGTCTCTCACTTTTAACTAACTCATAATCATTATTAATTTTTTCTCCATTTATTGCTAATCGATTTGTTTTTGAAAATGCTTCAAGAATTTTATCGTGTAAATTAGGGTTTTTTAATAATTCAGAAACTTTAGTGCCTTTATTAATAGTAATTTTCTGAGTAATTGTTCTTTTAGAAAATGCTAGAATTATTTCAATTAATACCTTATTTTCCATTCTTATCTGCTTGTTGTATAAAAGCATCCATTAAGCTTTCTGAGAGCTCATTAAAAACATACCCTGTAGTTTTTTCAATTAAGAAGTTTTTGAATGACCATTCTAAAAAAAAATTGATCTTACTATTTTTTTCGTCGATTTTGATGAACTCCCAGTAACCAGACATGGATTTGAATGGGCCTTTTTTAAGTTTCATAGAAATTTTTTTTTGTGGTTGATTAATATTTATTGTGGTAAAAGAAAATGGCAAACCCTTAAAAACAATATCAACGGTAGCAATGATACTGCCGTCATCTTGTTCTGAAGAATTACTATCTACACACATAGGTAAAAATTTAGAATAATCGTCAACATTTTTGACTAATTCATACATTGAACTGGATGAATGATTTACTAGTGATGTTTTATTGATTTTTGGCATATTATTATTTTATGAGCATAGTTCAAAATAAAAAGGCTTTTCACGAATTTTTTATTGAAGAAAGATTTGAGGCTGGCATCGTTTTACTTGGCTGGGAGGTTAAATCCATTCGTGAAGGCAGGGCCCAAATAAAAGAAGCATATGTTTTAATAAAAAAAGCTGAAATTTTTTTAATCGGTTCACACTTTTCACCTCTTACATCAACTTCTTCACACATAATTCCAAATCCTACCAGATCGAGGAAATTACTTTTAAAAAAATCTGAGATTGAAAAGCTAATAGGTAAAACAGAGAGAGCTGGCTATTCTATAGTTCCGCTGAATCTTCATTTTTCTAAAGGGAAAATAAAAATTGAAGTTGGTTTGGCAAAAGGAAAAAAATTACATGATAAAAGACAAGACATAAAAGATAGAGAATGGAAAAGGCAAGAACATAGAATATTGAAAGAGATTAACAATCCAAGAAAAAATTAAACTAAAATTAAGGTATATTTACTGGTAACTAAAATAAAAAAAAAAAGGTTCAAACATGTTCTGTAAAGTATTAAATTGTAGAAATTTTTTATTTTTTTCGTTTTTTTTTACTTTTCTATTTACTACTGGATGTTCAAAGATTGACGACGGTGCAATAAAGATTGGCCATGTTGCCCCACTAACTGGGAATCAAGCACACTTAGGTAAAGACAATGAAGCTGGAGCGAAGATAGCAATAAAGGATTTAAATCAATCTAACATTACTATTGATGGCAAAAAAGCTAAATTTATCCTAATCTCTGAGGATGATGCTGCTGACCCTAAACAAGGAACTTCAGCTGCACAAAAGCTAGTTGATTCTAATGTTGCAGGTGTTATAGGTCACCTCAACTCGGGAACAACTATGCCAGCTTCGACAGTTTATAACAGAGCAGGAATTCCTCAAATCTCACCATCGGCAACATTGCCAAAATATACTAAAAGAGGTTATAAAACAGCATTTCGAGTAGTTGCTAACGATGTCCAACTTGGTGGTAGTTTAGGTAGATATGCTTTCACTGATCTCAAAGCCAAGACTGCAGCGATTATTGACGATAGATCAGCTTATGGTGCCGGTGTTGCCGCTGAGTTTAAAATTGGATTTGAAAAGTCAGGAGGAAAAATAATTGAAAATCAGTATACTAATGATAAATCAACAGATTTTTTTGCGATCTTAACCTCTATAAAATCAAATAATCCTGACATTATCTTCTTTGGGGGTATGGATGCTGTTGCTGGCCCAATGATTAGACAGATCAAACAATTGAATATTAAAAAACCTTTTTTAGGTGGTGATGGAATATGTACCGCAGAATTACCTAAACTTGCCGGTAAGGCTATTGGGTCCAATAAAGTTTTTTGTGCTGAAGCTGGAGGACTAACAGATGAAGAAAGTATTAAGAAAAATAAAGACTTTAGGGAAAGATTTGAAAGAGAAACTGGATATGAAGTTAAACTTTATTCCCCCTACGTTTATGATGCAACCATGATTCTTGTAGAAGCTATGAAAATTGCAGATTCTTCTGATCCAAAATTATTCTTAAAAGAAATTTCAAATATTGAATATTTGGGAGTTACTGGACCCATTTCTTTTGATGAATATGGTGATGTTAAAAATGCAAGTCTAACTATTTACACATTTGATCTTACTAGTAAAAGTCCAGTGAAAGTTATTAGGTCATCCATTGAATAGTTTAATGGAAACATCTATTAAATATAAAAATTTTTTCTTCTCCTTTTCATTTCAAAAAGACAGATTGCTACTGCTGATGCCACATTTAATGATTCAATTTCTTCAATAATTGGTATCTTTACACGGTCCAATTTATTTTTATATATTTCAAGTTTTGACAAGCCTGCACCTTCATTTCCAAAAATCCAGGCACAATTTTTTTTTAGTTTTACATTTTTTCCATATAGATTTTGTGAATCATCACTAAGAAAAGTTGCTAAGATTTGTATCTTCCTAGCATTCAAATATTCTATGATTTGGGACAAACCTTCAAAGAAAGAAATTCTTATTAGGAAATGACCTCCACAACCCGACCTAATTACTTTTGGTGAAAAAGCATCAACACATCCTTTTGTTAAAAATATATCATTGATGCCTAAACTTGCTGTTGTTCTAATTATATTTCCCAGATTTCCGGGATCTTGTATACCATCCAATACAACCACATCATTGAATTTTTTATTTTTGAAAATTAAGTGGTTTGGATGACTAACTACTAAGCCCCAACCTGATCCATTCTCAACTTGAGAAACCTCACTAAAAAGGCTTGAGGACAAACATAAATAATTAAAATTAAGCTGGTTAGTTATTCCTAATATTTTACTAATAGTCGATATATTCAATTTCTCTCTATAAACTAAAATACTGTTTTCATTAAATCCAACATTCTGAGCAAAAGTAGAGCATAATTTTTCTCCCTCAAGCCAAAAAAGGTTTTCTTGATGTCTAAATTTAGAAGAAGAAAGAATTTTAATTATTCTTTTAAAATGTGAATTTTTTTTTGAAATTACCATTTTACATTGATGGTAATTTTTTAATTTTTTGTTACTCATAACTTATTGATTGGTGAAAATGTTTTTCTATGGCAAGAACAAGGGCCAAATTTTTTTAAAATCTTAATATGCTCCTCTGTACCATATCCCATATTTTTCTTGAATTTGTATAATGGATATTTTTTATCTAATTGAATCATATGTGTATCCCTTGTGACCTTTGCCAGAATTGAGGCTATCGATATTTCTTTTACAAGAGAATCACCATTTTTTACCGTTTCTGTTTCCAACGTCCAATTATCCCATGGACCTTTGACGTTTTTTGGTGAGTGAATTCCGTCAATTTTGACTAGAAATTTCATTCCATTAGTAGACAAATTATCAGTGAATTTTTTAAAAGCTCTTGTCATTGATAATATAGTCGCCCTGAGAATATTATATTTACTTATTTCCTCAATACTTGCCCAACCGACGCCAAATATTATTTTTTGATTTATCAATTCTTTGTAGATACCCTGTCTTTTATTAGCACTCAAAAGTTTAGAATCTTTAACATAAGATAGAGTTTCAACTTGAATTTTCTTAAAATCTGAGCAAATTAGTGAAGAGGCGACTGAACAAACTGGTCCAGCTAGAGATCCTCTTCCCACTTCGTCAATTCCAATAATTAATTTTTTTTTAGGATACACTTTCACTATTATGAAGCAATTTGGGAGATAAATTGTGTCTGTTGTTAGATGTGCTGTAATTGGTGTTGGGCATTTAGGTAGATTTCATGCCGAAAAATATTCAACTCTTGACTGCTGCGAACTAGTTGCTCTTGCTGATCCTAATCCTCAAAATGCGCTTAAACTTTCAAAAGAATACGAATGTGACTTTATCACAAACTATAAAGAAATTCTCGATAAAGTTGATGCTGTAAGTATAGTTGTCCCTACTTCATTACATTATGAAGTAGCAAATAAATGTTTAGAAGCCGGTATTCATGTTCTGCTTGAAAAGCCAATTACTGATAATGTTGATCAAGCTAAATTGTTAGATCATTTAGCTCAAAAAAAGAATGTAAAATTTCAAATTGGACATATTGAAAGATTTAACCCAGCAGTACTAAAATTCAAAGAAATTAATTATGATGAAGATAAAGATGAGAAATTTAGTATAAATCCTGTTTTTATAACATCAACTCGAATTGCGCCTTTTAAGCCAAGAGTAATAGACGTTGACGTAATTACTGATTTAATGGTGCATGACATAGACTTAATTTTACACATGGTAAATTCTCCGATAGCTAATATTTCAGCGAGAGGTAGGAAAGTTTTGTCAAATTCGACTGATATTGCATACGCATATTTAGAATTTGAAAATAATTGCGTAGCAAATATTACAGCTAGTAGAGTCAGTGAGAGAACTCAAAGAACAATGAATGTATTTACGGAAAATGCTTACTATGCAATTGACTTTCAAAATCGTACTCTTAAATCGTCAAAAGTTTTAACTGATGAAAATCCTAAACTTAATAGTAAATACTATAATGCTGATTCCAATGATGCTTTAAAAACCGAAATAGAAAGCTTTATCCAAAGCATTATTAGCTCAATACCTGTTTCAGTGAGTGCTCAAGATGGTATAAAAACTATCGAAACTGCAACTTTGATATCGGTATTAATTGACGAATATAATAGGCAACTATAATGATGATTCCAATGGTCGACTTGAAAGCTCAGCACAGCAAACTAAAACAAGAAATTAACGAAGAAATAAATAAAGTTTTAGAGTCTACTCAATTCATTAATGGACCAAACGTTAAAGAACTAGAAAATGAAATTAAAAATATTTTTGGAGTTAAATATGCCTTTAGTTGTGCGTCCGGAACGGACGCCTTACAACTTTCTGCAGAAGCACTGGATCTCGGTCCAGGAGACGAAATAATTACAACACCATTTACTTTTATTTCTACCGCATGGGCAATATCTTATTGTGGTGCGACTCCAGTATTTGTAGATATTGATCCAAAAACTTTAAATATTGATTTAAATTTAGTAGAAAAATCGATTTCTAACAAAACTAAAGCAATCATACCTGTTCATCTTTTTGGACAACCAGTTGATATGATTGCTCTTAAAAAAATCTGCGATTCTAAAAGTATCAAAATTATAGAGGACTGTGCACAATCATTTGGTGCAAAAATTGGTAATAAATTAACAGGTACATTTGGAGATTTTGGTTGTTTTAGTTTTTTTCCAAGTAAAAATTTAGGTGCTTATGGTGATGGTGGACTCATAACAACTAATAACGAAAATTTAGCAAATAAAATCTCTATGTTAAGGAATCATGGAAGTAAAGAACGTTATTATCACGACATTGTAGGTTATAACAGTCGTCTAGATGAAATTCAGGCATGCATTCTAAGAGTAAAGTTGAAACATATAAACTCATTTAATACTGACAGAAGAAGAGTAGCAAAAAAATATTCATCTCTTTTAGAAAATTCTGAAATAACACTACCTTTTGAGGATGGAATTGGTGAGCACGTCTATCATCAGTTCACTATATTACATAAAGGAAGAGAAAATATTCGAAAAAGACTTGCAAGTGATGGTATTTCTTCTGCTATTTACTATCCCGTGCCATTGCATAAACAAAAAGTTTATAAAACTGATCATGGTAAAAAATCATATCCTGTTACTGAATTTGTTTCAAAAAACTGTCTTTCTTTACCAATTTATCCGGAACTTGAAGACAATGAGATAGAAAAAATAACAAATTTAATTTTAAGTGAACTTAAGTAAGTATTTACTTTATCGATTAAATTAAAGCGTAAAAAATATGAAAAGAATAATGTTTTCCGTGGGCGAGCCTTCAGGAGAATTGCTTGCTTGTGAAATAATTAAAAAGATTAAAAAAAAATCTTTAGAAAATATTATTTTTACTGGTATGGGTTCAGAAAAAATGGACTCTCTAGGTGTTAATCTTGTTACTGATTCAACTGAAACAGCTGTAGTTGGTTTTACTGAAGTTTTTAAGAAATGGTTTATTTTAAAAAATGCTTTAAAAAAACTAAAAAATGAGCTCCTTAAAAATCCTCCTAACATATTAATTTTAGTAGATTATGTTGAATTTAATTTACGACTTGGACAATTTGCAAAAACTTTAGGGATCCCTGTTTTGTTTTATGTAAGTCCTCAAATATGGGCTTGGGGTTCAGATAGAGTTAAAAGAATTAGCAATGCAACCGATGCCATCGCTTTAATTTTTCCTTTTGAGATAGAACTCTATAAAAAAACTAAAATAAGAGCAAAATACGTTGGTCATCCTTTAACCGAAATTTTACCTACCTCTCTTAATACAGAAACTTCAAAAAATGAATTAAGTATAACTACTCATGATGAAATAATAGGTTTGCTTCCCGGCAGCAGAATTTCAGAACTCAAACAACACTTACCTGTTTTAAAATCAACGATTATAGAAATTAACAAAACTTGTAAAAATGTCATTTTCTTACTTGCTGTAATAAATAATAAAAAACATCATATTCTGATAAAGAACTTTATACTTGAGCTGCAATCAAAAAATATAAATATTAAAATATTTTCAGATAAAACCTACGAGGTCATTTCTGCTTCTAATGTTGTTGCCGTTGCATCAGGTACAGCTGTACTTGAAGTTGCTTTATTAAAAAAACCAATGATCGTATTTTATAAAACCTCTTTAATTTCATATTTAATTTTAAAAACAATTATCACTGTCGATTATATTTCACTAGTTAACATTTTATTAAAGAAAGGATCTGTTGAAGAATTTATTCAGCATGACTTTAATTATAAAAACTTATCTAAGGCCATTATAAAGTTATCAAAATCCAAGGAATTACAGACTAATCAAATACACGATTTTGAAACTATTAGAAATATTTTAGGAAATTGCTCAGCATCAGATGAGGTTACAAAAATGATTTTTGAAATGACTTCTAAACCCTAGCTTTTAAATGGGTCCGAATTGTTCCTCTCTTAGATGATTTAATGAAAGATACAAAGTTTTTAACTTCTGTATGCTCATCACTGAGCTTTGAAAGCTCAATCTCATTAGGTTCTAACCTTCTTTGCACTAACATTCTAAAAGCCCTTGACAAAGCATCAAGTGTTTTTGATTTCATTCCAAATCTTCTCAAACCAACTCTGTTTAGACCTATTGCTCTTGCATAATTACCAGATGCTAAGCAATAAGGCGGCAAATCAAGATTTACCGCTGAGCCCATACTTGTAAAAGAGTTTCGGCCTATTCTAACAAACTGGTGAATTAAACTAAATCCTCCAAGAGTTGCATAATCTTCGATAATAACGTGGCCTGCCAATTGAGCCCCATTTGCCATTAAAATATTATTTCCGATTTTGCAATCGTGGGCAATATGGCTGTATGCCATAATTAAATTATCATTCCCAATTAGAGTAATTCTGTTGCCTCTCACGGTACCAATACTAACAGTACAGTTCTCCCTAATAATGTTTCTATCTCCAATTATAAGTTTAGTAGGTTCGTCTGAATAACTTATGTCTTGAGGTGGAATACCGATTGCGCTGTAGGGGTGAACGACATTATCTTTCCCTAATTTTGTATTTCCAGTGATTGTTACATGGTTATGAATCTTACTACCTGCTCCAATCTGGACGTTTTCATCAATTATAGAAAATGCTCCAATACTAACACCACTCGATATTACTGCTTTTGGGTCAACTATGGCAGTTGAGTGAATATTTAACATTTTATACTTTTCTCAATGCACACAAAAGTGTAGCTTCCGCACAAGTGCAATCATTCGCACTTGCTTTGGCTTTGTATTTCCATACTCCTCCTTTTACTCGATCGATTTCAACATCTAATATAAGTGTGTCACCAGGCAAAACAGGATTTTTAAAACGACAGTTATCAATTCCAACAAAATAATATAATGAGTTTTTATCAGGCAAAACATCCATAGATTTAAAAGAAAGAATACCAGCTGTTTGCGCTAAGGCTTCAATTATTAAAACACCAGGCATTACAGGATGATGAGGGAAATGACCTGTGAAAAATTGTTCATTGATTGTGACATTTTTTAAAGCTTTTATATTTGAATGAGGGTGAACTGACAAAACTCGGTCAACCAAAATAAATGGATATCTATGAGGTAAAGTATCTAAAATTTCTTTAATGTTCATTTTTCTTTGCAATAAAAAGTTTATTTTTTATAGTTTTCAGTTTTTTAATAATAACCGACGTTCTTCTCCAATCAGTATGAGTTTGAAGAGGATAAATGCCTACATATTTGTCAGGTTTCTTTATGTCAGAGATAACTAAACTCATCGGGCCTATAACGGTGTCATCAGAAATCGTAAGATGTCCTAAAACACCTGAGGCTCCACCTATTTGACATCTTTCGCCAATCTTTGCACTTCCAGCAATCCCTACACAACCCGCAATGGCAGTATTACTTCCAATCAGAACATTATGAGCTATGTGAACTTGACTATCTAACTTGACACCTGAACCAATAACAGTGGAGTTAAATGTGCCTTTGTCAATAGTAGTATTGGATCCAATCTCAACATTATCTCCAATTTTTACATTACCACTTTGAGGTATTTTTTCCCATTCTTGGTTTTTATTTAATGCATAACCAAAACCATCTGACCCTATAACAGCCCCACTATGAACAATAACTTCTTTTCCAATAAATACATTTGACAAGATTGTTGTTCGCGGATGAAAAAAACAATTTGGACCAATTATGCTATTTTCTCCAATAAAAGTTGATGCACTTATGTACGAATTTCTTCCTATCGTGACATTTTTTTCAATAATACATTTTGGACCAATCTGTACTCCATCATTAATAATTACTGATTGATCTATAATAGAACTGGAATCGATTTTTTTTTTATTTTCAATTGTTTTCTTATTAAGCAACAATGAAGCTCTAGCAAAAAATAAATATGGATCGTAATATGAAATAGTTGTGAGATTACGAGAAATACGATTTTTTATAATTTCGTCTAAAAATTGATTTTTGTCACTGATGACTATAAGTGAAGCTTTTGATTCTATAATTTTATCTTTTGGAATTTTATTGTTTACAAATGAAGCATCTTCATAAGAAGAATTTTCAAGAGAGTTAAATTCCTTTATAACTAAACTTGAATCTCCATACAACTTACCACCAATTGAAGAAACAAGTTCATAAGCTTTCATTTCATTTTTTGGCATTCAACGCTTTAATAACTTTACCTGTAATATTAACCGAAGGAGCTGCATAAACAGCATTTTCAACTATTAAATCAAACTTTTCACTTTCAGCAAGATTCTTTATGACAGCCCTAGCTTTTTCAACAACAGCCGCCAATTCTTCATTTTTCCTTTGATTTAAATCCTCCCTCGCTTCTCTTTGTTTCCTCTGTAAATCTCTTTCCAAATCTGACATTTCTCTTTGAACCTTCTTTTTTTCTTCATTAGTTAAAATAGCCTGATCTCGGTCAAAAATTTCTACTTTCTTTTTTAACTCTGCTCCTAATTTTTTTAACTCTGTATCTCT
>NHHF01000036.1 GCA_002171155.1 Betaproteobacteria bacterium TMED156 | reverse complement strand
TTTTCTTAAGCATAAATAATTTTTTCATTATTACTTTAAAATTTATGATAAATTTTAATACTTTTTAGATTTTACAACATTAAAAATGAACTTTTTTAATTTAGCCGATTTTTCACCTTGGATGCAAACATTCTTGGGACTTTTTTGCATGTTTGGATTTGCTTTTTTGTCTCAGCCTATTTCCAAACGGTTAATAGTAAGATCTTTTGACCATTGGCGTATTTTGCTTAAAACTAAAGCAGCTCAAGTTTTACTTGATAATAGGGTAGGTCAACGTCTTTCTCAGTTGTCTCCATCACTTTTTATTCAGATTACTGTCAGTTTGATACCTTATTTATCAGATTCTGCAACAGTAATTATAAAGAATGTAGCAGTTGCAGTTACTGTTCTTCATACAATAAGAGTACTTTTAGCAATTCTAGATGCATTTCAAACTACGTACTCTAATTCAATTTCGAACTCTAATGAGTCATCTGGTCCTGTAAAAAGTTACATCCAACTTGGCAAACTACTAATAATTGGACTGGGTTCAATTGTAATCATTTCTGCATTAATCGATAGGTCTCCATTGATTCTACTTTCTGGTCTTGGGGCAATGTCCGCAGTTTTATTAATTGTTTTCAAGGACACTTTGGTTTCATTTACTGCTGGGTTACAGTTGTCTTCAAATGATATGTTAAGAGTTGGAGATTGGATTGAAATGCCGGAACTAGGTGCAGATGGAGATGTTGTGGATATAGCCTTGCATACTGTAAAAGTCCAAAATTGGGACAAAACCATCACATCAATACCCACTTGGCGTCTAATGTCCTCTAGTTTTAAAAATTGGCGGGGTATGGCAGATTCAGGTGGTAGGCGGATTAAAAGGACTTTGTTGATTGATTCCTCTTCAATAAAGTTTTTAGATGATTTAGAAGTCGAAAAGCTAAAAAACATATTACTTATAAAAAAATATTTAAAAGAAAAGACAGACGATCTTTCCCTTTCAAATAATCAATTATCATCTGTTACCGAAGAGATTAATTCTAATCCGATAAATCAAAGAAGACTTACGAATATCGGAACTTTTAGAGCTTACGTTAATTTTTACATTTTTAACCACAAAAAAATACATAAAAAAATGACGCGATTAGTTCGCATGTTAAAACCTGATTCTGAGGGGATTCCACTAGAAATTTATTGTTTTACTTCAACAACTGACTGGGTTGAGTATGAGGATATTCAAAGTGATATTTTCGAGCACTTATTAGCGACTTTACCTGAGTTTGATCTTCGCCTATATCAAAAGCCATCAGGAAATGATTTTAAATTCATAAAAATCTAACATAATCTGTGAAGTTATTAATTAGTTGAAAATATTACGAATTGCTTCCAAGGACGTCGGATCTTCAAGTGTTGTCAAGTCGCCTGTCTCTTTACCTTCGATTACAGACTGTATAGCTCTTCTAAGTAACTTTCCGGAACGTGTTTTTGGTAGCGATTTGACAAAATAAACGTGCTCTGGTCTTGCAAAAGGACCTAATTGTAAGTTTACTAGCTCTCTGATTTGATCTGCTTCTTTTTTTTTATCTTCAATAGAGTCTGATGGATCAATGTCTTTGTGAACTATAAAAGCAGTTGGTATTTGACCTTTAATTTCATCAGAAACTCCTACAACTGCTGTTTCGGTAACTTTTTTATTAGATTGAATAACCTCTTCAATTTCTCTAGTTCCTAATCTATGTCCTGAGACATTTATTACATCATCAGTCCGACCTAGAATAAAAAAATATCCTTCCTCATCAAATTTTGCATAGTCAAATGTTGAGTATAAGTAACGTTGGCCCCGTTTTGTAAAATAAGTATTAACAAATCGCTTGTCATCATTCCAAATTGTCTGAAGGCAACCCGGTGGCAAAGGTGCATTTATGCACAAAATTCCTTTTTGGTTTTTACTAATATTTTTTTTAGAGTTTTCATCAAATAATTCAACATCATATCCATAAACAGGTAAACTTGGACTGCCATATTTGAGTTTTATCTTTTGAATCTTTTGTTGAGCAGATAAAATAGGCCATCCTGTTTCAGTCTGCCAATAATTATCTATTATTTCAGTATTACGCAAAGAAGAAGAGATCCATTTTGCAGTGGGTCTATCTAAAGGTTCTCCTGCTAAGAAAAGTTTTCGAAGGGAAGTAGTCCGAAAATTAGAGAAATAATCTCTGTCCTGTTTCTTTAAAACTCTAATAGCAGTAGGGGAGGTAAACATAGTGGATACTTTAAATTTTTCTACTAAAGACCACCAAATCCCAGGGTCAGGATTTATAGGTAATCCTTCATAAAGAATAGTAGTACAACCATTAATTAGAGGTGCATAGACCAAATAGGAATGGCCCACCACCCATCCAATGTCAGAAGCACAAAAAAATACTTCTCCAGGTTGACAATCATATATATATTTCATGGAACTGGCTAAAGCTACAGCATATCCCCCAGTATCTCTTTGAATACCTTTTGGAATCCCAGTTGTACCCGAGGTGTAAAGTATGTAACTCGTTTCATTACTAAAAAGTTTTTCGCATGGAATATTATCAAAAGGTAATGTTGCAGAGTAACTCTTGTAATCAATATCTCTTTTAAAATTCATTTGAAAATCAGAAAGTTTACGATCAACTACAACAACATTTTTAGGTGAATGAAGGGAGATTTCACAAGCTTCGTCAACTAGTTTTTTATAAGAAATTATTTTTCCACCTCTGACACCTGAGTCAGCGGTTATTATTAATTTGGGAGTTGCATCATCAATTCTAATTGCCAAGGATTTAGAAGCAAAACCTCCAAAAACAACAGAGTGTATAGCCCCAATCCTTGCACATGCAAGCATGGCGAAAACACCCTCAGGTATCATTGGCATGTATACGATAATTCTATCCCCTTTTCTCACGCCTAGACTGACAAAAACAGCGGCCATTTCTTGAATTTTTAAGTGCATCTGTTTGAATGTAAATATTTCTTCTCTTTTTATCTCGGTAGAAACATAAATCAAGGCAGGCTGGTCTGCCCTATGAATTAAATGCCTATCTATTGCGTTATGACATAAATTTATTTTTCCATCGGGATACCAATCTGAAAAAGGCGGGTTTGTGTAATCTAAAATTGTTTTCGGTTTCTCGAACCAAGAGACATATTTGGCTTGTTCTTTCCAAAATTTTTTTTTGTTTGAGATTGACTCTAAATGAAATTTATTTAAGCTCATTTTGTAATTTTTTTAATAATTATATTTGTACAAATTTACACTATTTTTTTACATATAATTCAATATAGTCTTGAACAGGAATCTTAATGAGTTCTTCTAATTCAAGAGATGAGTCAAAAATCTTTTTTTGTCTTTCATTTGAAAATTGTCTAGCTAGATTTTTTTTAAATTTTTCAATTAAAAGTGGTATACCCTCATCTCTTCTTCTTTTATGTCCAATAGGATACTCAACTACAACTTCATCTAATTTAGTTCCATCGTTAAACTCAATAGTAATTCCGTTAGCAATAGATCTTTTTTCAGGATCTAAATAATCTCTAGTAAAAGCGAAATCCTCTAAACAAACAATTTTTTTTCTCAAATCATCAATTTCAGGATTATTGGCAATTTTATCTTCGTAATCATTAGCGATTAATCTGCCAAATAACAAAGGAATCGAGACCATGTATTGGATGCAATGGTCTCTATCGGCAGGATTAAGTAATGGACCTTGTTTGTCAATTATTTTTATAGCAGATTCATGAGTGCGAATGGTAATTTTTTTTATTTTAGAAATTTTATTTTTTACTAATGGATGTAATATCATGGAGGCTTCCACTGCAGTTTGAGCATGAAATTCGGCAGGATAGGAAATTTTAAATAAAATATTGTCCACTACATAAGTTCCATAATTTCTGTTAATTTTTAGTTCTTTTCCTCCAAATAAACAATCATTGAAACCCCAACCTTTGGCGCTTAAGACAGTCGGATAACCCATTTCCCCCTTTTTGCAAATTAGTGCAAGTCTCACTCCTCGACTTGTTGCGTCACCTGCAGCCCATGATTTACGTGAGCCGGTATTAGGATAATGTCTATAGGTTCGAAGAGGGTTACCATCTAAAAAAACATGCGACAAAGCATTACACAATTGTTTTTTTGTTAATCCCAGCAATTTTCCACTAAGAGCTGTTGAGGCCAGTTTCACAAGAATCACATGATCCATACCAACATTATTAAATGAATTTTCTAGTGCAATTATTCCTTGAATTTCATGTGCTTTTATTAATGCAGTCAGTACATCTAGCATTTTTAAAGGTTCAGTATTATTTTCTATAGCTTTTCGAGAAGTCCAATCACTAACTGATAAAATAGCTCCAAGGTTATCAGAGGGGTGTCCCCATTCGGCGGCCAACCAAGTATCATTAAAATCCAACCAACGAATTGCAGTTCCAATATTAAACGCAGCTTGAACTGGGTCGAGTTGAAAATTAGTACCTGGAACTCTTGCACCATTAACAACATTTGTACCTTCTACGATCGGACCTAACAAATTTCTGCATGATTTATAATCTAGAGCTTCTAAGCTACAACCTAATGAATCTATCAAACATAATGACGCTGATTTTAATGAACTTTTATTGGGTTTAGTATCATCAAAGACATAGTCAACAATATCCAATATAACTTGATCGAATATATTTGAGTTATTACTTTTTGTCATTTTATTAGCGCAAAGATATTGGAATAAATACTTTTGGATCCGGTCCTTGATAGTTTGCACTTGGTCTAATTATTTTGCCATCAATTTGTTGCTCGATAATATGAGCACTCCAGCCAGAGATTCTGGCAATTGCAAATATTGGAGTAAACAATTTGGTTGGTATACCCATGAGGTTATAACTTACAGCACTAAACCAATCAAGATTTGGGAACATTCCCTTCTCTTTCCACATTAGTTCCTCAATGCATGAGGCAACATCATACATCTTCAAATTTTTTTGTTTAGTTGCAAGTTTATGAGCGACATCTTTAATCACTTTGTTTCTTGGATCACTAACAGTGTAGACAGGATGTCCAAAACCAATAATTATTTCTTTCTTTTTTAATCTTTTTTTAATGTCAAGTGCGGCTTGTTCTCTATTTTCGTATCTTGTTTGAATATCAAAAGCAACTTCATTAGCACCTCCATGCTTTGATCCTCTTAATGCACCGATAGCACCAGTGATACAAGAAAAATAATCTGACCCAGTACCGGCTATAACTCTACCTGTAAAAGTAGACGCATTAAATTCATGTTCAGCATACAAATTTAAAGAGGTTTGCATTGCATCCACCCAATCTCTACAACATTTTCTACCGTGAAGTAGATAAAGGAAATGTTCAGCTATAGAATCTGAATCAGATTCTAAATCTATTCTTTTGTTTGAATGGCTATAATGATACCAATACAATAGCATTGAAGAAATATTTGATAAAAGACTTGAAGAAGATGTTTCTATATCAGTATTTTTTTCATTCGAAATGAGGCAACCATAAGCAGAAACGGCGGTTTGCAAAACATTCATTGGATGAGCAGATGCTGGTAATTGTTCCAAAATTTTAAGCAAACGAGTTGGTAATTTTCTAAGATCGGTAATTTTGTCTTTGTAATTTTTTAACTGATCTAATGTAGGAAGTTTTTTATGTATCAAAAGATGGGCAATTTCTTCAAATTCACATTTCCCAGATATTTCAAGTATATCGTAACCTCTATAATGTAGATCATTGCCCGATCGCCCAACTGAGCATAAACTGGTATTTCCAGCGTAAACCCCAGATAGAGCTACTGATTTTTTCCCTTTCCCCGATAGTGAAGTAAAATTTTGTGTATTCATATTTATATAATGTTAATGATTTTAACTAGTCAGTATTAATTTGAATTTTATGTTTTATTTAAATCATAAGAGTAATATTAAACTATTGTTTAAATTTAAATAGGAGATTTTGACATGTGGACAAAGCCATTAGCAACTGATCTAAGATTTGGTTTCGAAATAACAATGTATGTAGCTTCCAAGTAACCAATCTTATGCAATATAAAACCACTCATTCGAGTGGTTTTTTTTTTAAAGTGCTGACATACACTCAAAATAAAAAGTTGTTTTTTTTATTTATTTTTAACCTCTAAATTCCTAATTTAGAGGTTTTTTTCGGTTTGAAATTTTTTAAAAATGTCAGTTTTATCTAGTCTTTCTTTATTTAATTTTTAGATGAACAGAATTTTTTTTGGTGGGCTATGTGCTCTCTCTCTTACCTTAGGTATATCTCGTTTTACCTATACTCCGCTATTACCAGTGATGCAGCAAGAGACTTTTTTGGGTGTGGCAACTGGAGGCATATTAGCTACCATTCATTATTTAGGATATTTTACTGGAGTCCTCTTTGCTTTAAAAATTGATAGTTTAATTTCAAGAGAAAAATTCTATTTTTGGGGATTATTTCTAGCGGTTGTAAGTACCTTTATGATGGGGCTGGCCGAAAACTTTTTCATATGGTCAATTGCAAGATTTGTTGCTGGATTTTCTGGAGCCTCAGGTGTTGTAATCGGGGCTGGACTCATTATGCAATGGTTAACAGAAAATACAAACCAAAAACCACAAATGGGCAAGTTTTTTGCCGGAGCTGGTGTTGGAATTGTTATTTCTGCTTTTGGGTCAATTGTTTTTAATATATTAGGTCTAAATTGGAGTAAACAATGGATATTTTATGGATTTATCTCTTGCTTTCTATTTATACCTGCTTGGTTTCTTAGGCCAAAATTAAAAATAAATAAAAAAGTAATTCACGCAAATGAAAATTCAACTAACAAAACTAAATTACCGAGTGGTTTCTTTAGATTGTTACTCATGTACTTTTTTGCTGGTTTTGCGTTTGTTGTTAGTGCAACGTTTACTGTTGCGATCGTTAAATCAAATCCTGAAAATGCATCGTTAGGTAATGCTGTGTGGCTTTTAGTCGGTTTTACAAGTATACCTAGTGTGTTAATTTGGGATTGGGTCGAAGTTAAGTTTAGTATGAATAAGGCACTCTGTTTTGCAATCACGCTACATGCAATTTCATTGTTATTTAATGCTTTTTTTGTTCAACTTGAATTTATATTAATTGCAGCTTTTTTATTTGGTTTTAGTAATCTCGGAGTTGTTAGCTTAACCATGACGTTGGCTGGCAGAGAGGCTCCAAAAAATCCTGGCAAAGAAATGGCGCGTTTAACAATTGCATTTGCTTTGTCCTTAGTAATTGGTCCCTCAATAGCAGGAATATTAGCTGAAATAAACGGTACTTATTTCTATCCATTAGTTTTAAGCTCTCTACTGTTAATTTTAGGAGTTATTTTACTGCTTTCAAGAAACAAAGAAATAAGTTAGGATCTGAGTATGAATGAATTTTGGCCTGTTATTGTAATTGAAGGATTTTTGGCATTTGGTGGGGTATTGTTTCTTTACTGGTGGAGTATGAGGGATATAAAAAAAAGTAAAGAGGAAGCCTCAAAACAAAAACAAAAACAAAAACAAAAAGTCACCGATTAAAATTCCAGATTCCCTTCTTTTTTGTCACTAGGAACAGCACATACTGCTCTATACATGAATCTACTCATTTCGTATGTAGGATACCAACTTAGTCCTGCACTCTTAGATGAGATTTTTTTACCAATTAGATTTGGACCAGGGTAGGCTGTTGCACTTATTATTTTATGCTTAGCTTTTTTACAGTCATACTGCATTTCGGCACGAACCGAAACAGCACCATCGGTTGATCTTTTAAATCTAAGATTTTGATACATACTTATTGTACGAATATTGCCTTTTGACTTTAGGGTTGTTATGTCGGAATAGTACCTAGCTGTGGGCGTTTCTCCAACAATTTGCCAACCAGCAAGTACATAACTTGGAAAGCAAAATATCAAAATAAAACTTTTAGATACTTTCAAAATATAAACCTTTAAGAATTTGATTTATGATCGGACAAGGTCGATATAGGGGGGATGTCATTTCCTTCTATTCGTCGTTCAATTAATGTAACAAATCCAGCCCCACTGTAACCCAAAGCAGAGGCTAGTCGTATGACCACTCTCAATGATGGGTGTTCATTCCCAACTTCTAAATCGTAAATATATTTTCTAGGAAACCCTGACTTTAATCCCAAAGTAAGGTGAGTTAATCCTCTGGACATCCTTTGTTGTCTTAAAATTTGGCAAAAAGCGGTTGCAGTATCAATTTTATTAACCATGTAAACTA
>NHHF01000035.1 GCA_002171155.1 Betaproteobacteria bacterium TMED156 | reverse complement strand
TTTGAAGATGATCCAGATAAAAATACTTCGTTAAGACAAATTTTTATAGATTATTTTTCAGCATTTGAATATGAACAACTGTCATTAGATAATATTAAAGAAGATAAACAAGCAACTAAAATTAGAAAAGATGAGTCTGAAGTTAATAATTTCTTAAAAGAAAAATTAAATGAAAATACTGATTACTTTGAAAGACATGTAAACAAATACATATATGCAAAGAAACAAGATTACTATGTTGTTGGAATTGTATGGCAAGGAGCATTTTATTCACAAATAGAAACACCTGGAAACAAAGATGAAATCAGTAGTGATTTAATTAATTCCTTAAAAGAAAAAGGCTATACTGGTTTTGGAACTGCAAGAGATAAAATAGGAAATACTATTGTTCAAAAAGGTAAACTTTATTGTAAATTTAATACATGGGAAGAAGCATTAGATAACCATAAAAAATTTATTGATATGTTTAACAATGGTGAAATAAAGTAATGCTTTGGTTCTTATTTTTTCTTGCATTGTTTATTTGGGCCTTTGGTATTAAAGGTACCGTCCAGATAACTCTAATTACATTGATATCTTTTTTTGGTTTACTGACTTTACTGGTTGCGGTTGGTTAGACGATGATCTAAATGATCATTAATTTTCTTAACTAGTTTGCTACTTGCATTGGTAAAAATAAAAGGAAAAAATGCATGTACCAAAGTCATAAATGCTAACCAAATAAATTTTACACTATACGATAATGAATGACGCATGTGAGTGAAGTAGTTCTCATTGACACTATGTGGATGGTCGGTAAATGGATTGTTCATTACTACTCCTCGTAATTGAACTTAGATTCGTATTCTCTACAACTTTTAGATTCGTTTAACATGCCTTTGACAATAGCAATTGCTTCGTCTGGGTTAGACATAGATGAAGAGATTGAAAAAATAATTCCTTGAGTAGTGTTTGCTTGATTTAATCTTTTTTGTTCGTGTAGTCCTTGTAGAGGAAAACCATAATCATTATGAAGTCTACTTATTACTACTTCTAATTTATCACCAAATTTAACTTGCTGTGAAGCAATGTTTTGTATAAGGCCACGTTGTTGTTCTAACCATGCAGTAGGAAAGTTTAAATTTGCACCAACACCATAGTTGATAACAATAAACATTCCAAGATTTGAATGAATGGCTTGACATACAGAGTATGTTCTGAAGTCCTCGGCCATGCTTTGATAGTTAGCATCTTCCTCGAACGTGTCTTGTGTTGCATTAGCATTTGTTGTAAATAATACACAAATAGCAAATATTATAAGAAATAAACGTGCCATACTAATATTTAACCTCGGTTGATAGGTTATAACATGGTGCTTTATTTTAAGTACAAATATAACTAAATATAAGCAAATAAGACAATGAGTGATACATTAATTCTAAATGCAGACGGATCCCCGTTAAGTTTATTGCCCATTAGTGCAGTAAATTGGCATCTCTCAATCAAATTAATTTGGCTAGATAAGTTTAAAGTTTTAGAATATTACGATGATTGGATTATCCACAGCCCTTCTACAGAAATGCACGTTCCGAGTGTATTGATTGCAAAAGAATATTTAAATTTGGCCAGGCATCCAAGATTTTCAAGAAATAATGTTTATCTAAGAGATTTGTTCACCTGTCAATATTGTGGATGTGAATACAATGATCGAAACTGGAGAGATCTAACACTTGACCATGTTATTCCAAGATCTCAAGGTGGACATTCACATTGGGAGAACATAGTAACCTCATGTACAACTTGTAATGTTGAAAAAGGCAGTAGAGATATTAGGCCAAAACAAATGCCGTACAAACCAGACTATTGGGAATTGGCCAACAAAAGATCACAGTTTCCACTAATGATTCCCCATCATAGTTGGAAATCCTATTTAAAATGGGATGATAATCTAATTAAAGTCGCTTAAAAAAAAGGTTGACGATAAATATTAAAGTATACTATAATAAAAGAACTTAATTAAGGAGAATAAATTATGGCTGAAGAAAAAGCACAACAACAAGCTACTCAAGAAGCACCAAGTCAAGCTCAAGCGGCAGAGGTACCACAATTGTCGATAGCTGATTTACAGGCTTTGATGAACATCATCGACGTAGCAAGTTCAAGAGGTGCATTTAGAGCCAATGAACTTTCAAATGTTGGCGGTATTGCAGATAAACTTACAAAGTTTTTACAGCATGTCGCAGATCAACAAAAAGCTCAACAAGAAGAAAAAGCGAAAGCTGAAGGTGGAGCAATTGATGAAGGTACAATTGGAGATGCACAACCGGCTCAGGCGGCACCTGAACAAAAATAAAATAAAAGTTAATAATTGCAATTAGGAGAATAATAATGATAAAACATACAGGTAGAGTGGATTCAACCAACAGACGTGTTGTAGTTGTATTTCCATCAATACCAGAAGATCAAGACAATTGTCTTGTGGTAGATATCAACTCGCTAGAGCAACGTTATCATGACGGGCTTATGCAGGCAGTTGAATCACCAGAAGCTCAAGCATCAAATAAATTATTTGAAGTGCTTGGTAGAAAGTTGTTTTGGGATGGTAAAAATATTTTAACAACTTTGCATGAAAAAGGATTCTTAAGAAGAGTGCCAGTAGATACGATAACATTGTTACCGTCACCTACAGAAACACTTCCTTTGAAAGAATTCAATGCATACCAAAAAATGGTAGAAGAAACTAAAGAAGAACCAGCAATTCCACAAACACCAGACTCATCAACTAAAGCAGGAGAAATGCAACAACCTGCTGATGAAAATGATCAAGATGGTATTGCAAGGAACTTGCTTATACAAGCAGAAATGATGGAAGCCGACGCACATAAAAAACGTGCAGAAGCAGAGTCAGTGTCTCCAGGTATACAGAAAAAATTAGGTAAAGAACTAGTTTATGCTGAACCAAAAAGACCAAGAGGTAGACCTAAAAAAGAAGCTACCGCAGAAACAACTGCATAAGTTTATTAAAACCTGCCTATGATAAATACTATTATAAGGCAGGTTTTATAATGACGCAACAAAATCCAAACAGAAAATTTATTCCGTCAAACAGTGATCAAAATCACAACGAGTTTGATAGAATTATGCACGAAATACATCCAAAGAAAATACCAGCACATTTTGTTGATAAAATTAAATTGTTCCATAAAGATGGAAAAACTAGTTTAATGACCAAAGATGATATCTATAATACTATTCCAGTTAGAGGACAAGTTGATTGGGAAAAGGTCGCTGAAACGTATCATGATATAGTTAATATGGAAATTTATATAGATATGACTTCACTAGAGCACACGGTTCACGAAAATGTTCATCGCATGTTTAATAATGCCTTCAAAAAGAAGAACTAATTGACTTCCTAATTAATTATTGTTATAATTATTACAAATGAAATTATACGATTTAAAAAATAACTTCAATCAACCAGTCTATGAAAAATTAGAACGTCTTGTTCATTGGATAGAACAAGAGGAAACACATCGTAATAAAGACAACTATAAAAACATTCACGAGCATATAAATGATTATCTTACGTTTGATGTGTTGGTTGATGAGCATGATATTGTTGGGTTTAGTACAACACACAATGATGGAAGATATCCTTCTGAATCAGCCAGAGTAGCAACAAGAACATATTATCATCCTATGTTTAGAAATATTGCTAATCATTTAAAAAGACCAAGTTATGCAGAGTTATATTTTATTCCTTATCAAGTTGAATATTGTAAGAACAACAATATAACACTACCATTCTTTAGTATAGAATATTACAGAAGAAGACCTGCGATACAACGTATCATTGAAAATTTAAATAAACTTTATGATCAAAATTGGCAAGTGTTGCCAGGCATGTATAATACCTGTAGACAATA
This sequence comes from Betaproteobacteria bacterium TMED156, assembly GCA_002171155.1. Next base: position 9,445 of record NHHF01000035.1, on the reverse strand, counting down.
CAACGAAAAAGGAACGTTTGTTGGTGACAGCCAAGGAATCAATTGTTGGCAGAATGTTGCTGTATGTAAACTTGATGATAACGAATTGAACTTGCCATCGATGACTGTTGATGAATGGTTAAAAAGATTTAATTAAATTAAAGAAATGTTCTTGTACTTGTTTTGATGCTTCAGCATTATATTCGACAGTGACACCCTTTTCCCAACTATCTTCAAACTTAATCATATTAGACATATTGTATCTGTAAGGAATAGGAAAGTCACAGTTTCTAAATGTTACAGTGTCTGGTAGTTTTCTTCCTATTGGATTTGCTCTTGGTCTAGTAAAGCCGTGATGACAATTCTTGTATGTGTGCAGATGTGTTCCAGTTCTTTCACTGAATAATTTTTGTTTATCATAAGAACACCAATCATCTAAATCTCCACAGTATAAATGCAAACTGTCTTTGTTTCTTACTTTGTCAAATTCTGGCAAGTATGGCCAAATGCATGGATTGACAGAACCAAATAGTTTGATCTCGTTTACCATGGTTGAAAGCAATATACTTGCAGTCCCTCCTGCCGAAAATCCAACAACAGCAAGTTTATCGAAATCAATAAAACCAAACAATGATTCTTTGGTATAGATATGGTCAATTACATTTACAACGTCATTGGCCATGTCATGAAATGTAGGATTAAATTCTGGTTCATGCCACCACCAATCTCTTACACCTTTTTTAGTAAAATGATCAATGATTATTGCATTGCAATTATTTTTTAATGCTAGATCATGCCATTGCCATTCACAGGAACCTATACCACCACTACCATGCACAATAATTATTGTAGGTAATTTAGAAATCCTATCAGGTGTGCTAACAATAGCAGAACAGCGATCTATTTCAATGGCATTTGTTTTTTGTTGCATATTAGTATTTAACCTTCATCATTAGCACACTGGCATAAATAAGTGTGTACTATTTAAATATAGTATAACTTATATAAGTGAAAAAAGCAATATCTATATATGGAGAAATAAAATGGCACACATCGAATATAGAAAATTAAAAGGCAATACGCCAGGTGCTACATATACAAGTGCTGAAAACTTCTTTGAGTCACACTCAAGAGATGATTTTGACGCATTTATGGCAACACACAGTGATAAAATCACTGGAACGCCAGAATACAAAATGGTAGCAGATGGTTCGTCAGTAATGATGAAAGTTACTTTCAACGATGAAGCGGCACACACATCACTAGTTGATGCAGAAGCTTCAGCAGGCAAAGACTATCCATTCTCATTTAACTGGGAAAGAATTACTGAAGAAGATTATAATGCAGGTTAATTTTGCATTTTGATTGCAATCAAAAAGCAGGTCGGAAGGCCTGCTTTTTATGTTTTAAATATACCATTGACAAGCAAAATAACATTAAGTTATAATAGCTATAAATAATAAAAACACAATGGAGTCAAACAATAATGGAAAGACTATGGTTCACAGGAGTTCCAGGATCGCAATGGTCTGGAATATATGCCCAAACTCAAAAAAGATTAGGTTTCATAGATAATTCAGATAGAGAAAGTTTACCTACATTTACCACAGCGTCTGGACATGTCAGTCATTCGGGTGCTTATTTTGATCCTGGTATGCAGTTTGGAAGTGATTGGGATAACTTTAAAGATCTTTCGAAAGATCAAATACTAGAAGAAGTTGACAAACCATGGACTGGCAAAGGCACTAAAGTTATAAAGTTTCACGAGTTGGGAGTGTATGAAAACTTGCAACATGTTTTAACTAACTTTCCTAAAGATAATATAATGTTTGTTTACAAAGACGATGACGCTTCATTGGATTGGTGGTTGAGATGTGGCGGGTTTGATATTACATATCCTAGTTATACATGGTATAAAAATGAAAGCACAATGCTAGAAAGAATTAAAATACAAAATCAAGGCATACTTAAATTTGTAAAAGAACATGATATTAAACTTGAACCTTTTACTAATGAATGGTTGCTGAATAATATCCCAACAGCATCGGAGTATCTCATCGAAAAACACCATGATGCGTTCAAAGAATTTCCTGAAGTTACAGTTGGCTTATACATACCAAAATGATTGACGATTCAAAATTTATATACATCAGCTTTGTAAGTGACACACTAGGACATGTATTGACTAGATGCTTGTCATTTTCAAAAGACGTCTATTGGGTAGGAGCAGATGATATATCTGGACCAAATGTTGTGCATCAAGGACAAAGACACAGTCCTGCACATTTTGAAAATTACTTACCAAGACCGCACTATAATGTAAAAGAATATGATGGTGTTGAACTAGATTTAAAAGATGATTCAACACACGCAAAATTTTTAGAAATATTTGAACAGTCATACAAGCAAAAAGAATGGTACAAAGACTTTATAGATAGTGGAAAATATTTGGTGTTGCCTTGCCATGCAGATCCAGACATAATAGAGAAGCTTTTTCCTAACTGCCAAATAGTCAGGATACAGTTCGATGAATCTAATTATGACATGATGTATAACTCTGCTAAAAGGTTTACTTTTAATTTGATAAATGAAGTTAATAACGAAGAAGAATTTAAAAAAATATACTATGATAATAAAATAAAAATGTTGACAAATAGGAATAATTTTTGTAAAATAAACTTACAAATGTCCAATTTGTATCCTGAATTAAATGAACAGGAGTATAATAGGATTTGTAATGAGCTAGGAATAACAGGAAATTATAAACAAGCAAGTCAATTTGTCATAGAGAGGTTTAGATGAACATAAGAATTTTAAATGAATTAGAAAGAGTATTGCAGATATCTCCACAGGTACTGAAAAATGATATGAAACTGAGACAGCTCATACAAGCAACTTTTAATGTTAGAGTAGATGATGTGAGTTTCAAATCAATTGGAGAGCTCGTTGATAGGATTGACTTTGCAGTATTATCAAAATACTTTGGTGAAGTATGGCAACCAAAAACAAAACAATTTAAATACAGTGGATTGAAACTAATTGATGAAATCAATTCCTTGAATCCAACATCTGTTTTAGATCTAGGTTGTGGATATAATGAGTTCAAAGGAAAGATACCAAATTTGGTTGGTGTTGATCCATACAACGCAAAAGCAGACGTACAGGAAACTATATTAGAATACAATCCAGGTAAACAATTTGATGTCATTATTGTTCTAGGTTCGATTAATTTTGGATCAACAGATAAAGTTTTTGCTGAATTAGAACACGCAGTAGAATTGTGTGCACCTGGCGGAACGATGTTCTTTAGGGTCAATCCTGGTATGCTTCATGAAGCACCTGAATCGGATTGGATAGTTTTCTATCCATGGAACGCCAATTTTATACAAAACTGTGCAGATCATTTTGATGTAGATATTTTGGATCTACGTAATGATTCGAACAATAGAATGTACTTTGTATGGCGTAAGAAACAAAATTGATAAATAATAACAATAAAAGTTTTTGACATATTTGTTGATAACGCCTGTCGTTCAGAGTTCATTAACAATCCAATAAGATAAGAAAAGGAGGATTGTATGATGAATGAAATCTTAGCATTATTTGGAGGAACACTATACGGACTATTAGTTGGTCTGATACCTAGTGCAGGAGCGACCACAGGTTTAGTTGCACTGTTTGGGTTTATTAGTTACTTTGGTTTCGACCCTTACTTAGGCGTAATATTTTGTATGGCAGTTGTAGCCGCCAGTACTACTGGTGATACATACTCGGGTGTCCTATTGGGTATACCTGGTGCTAATAGTGCCGCGGCAACTATGGTAGACGGATATCCTTTAGCAAAACAAGGTAAGGCCACGTATGCTTTAACATCGGCAATCACTACATCAACACTTAATGGATTACTTTGGGGAACATTAACGTTTGCATTATTGCCTTGGTATGTACAACTTATTATGTACTTTGGTATTCCTGAGTTATGGGCTTTTATAATGTTAAGTTTAGCCTGTGTAGGTTTTGTTAGTAACAAATATTGGGTTAGAAGTTTAGTTGCTATTACTATTGGACTTATACTCGGACTTGTTGGAGTTGACCCAGCAACTAATGTTGATAGATTTACATTAGGTTGGAATTACTTGGCAGATGGTGTACAACTTATGCCTTTTGTTGCCGGCTTATTTGCTTTTCCAGAAATATTAGATGGCTGGACCAAAGGAAAGTCTGTAGCAGTAATAGGTAAAGAAGCACACAGTAAACAAACATGGCAAGGTATAAAAGCAGTTTGGCGTTGTAAGTGGGACGCATTAAGAGGTGGAGCCATTGGAGCATTTGTAGGGTTTTTACCTGGCATTGGTGGTGCTATGGGAGATTGGATGGCTTATGGTTCTACGGTTGCAACACACCGAAATGAAGAGTTTGGTAAAGGTAATATTAGAGGGGTAATTGGTCCTGAAGGGGCCAATAATGCCCAAAAGGCTACATCGATGATTCCTACAGTATTGTTTGGAATACCTGGTGCTAGTTTTGCCGCAGTGCTAATGGCTTTGTTTATGTATCTTGGGTTTGAGTTAGGCACTCCTGATCTAGCATATGACGATAGATTTTTTGACAGTTTAACTTTTGGGTTCATGTGGGCAACAGTTATTGTAGGATTAATATGTGTAGCATTTAACAAATATATTGCAAAAATAACTTATGTGCCTTACATATATTATTTTCCATTATTGGTTGCTTTTATTGTATGGGCATGTGTGCAATACACAGGAGGAATTGAAGACTATATTATTTTAGTATTGTGTACTGTATTAGGTGTGGTTGCAAAAAAATATAAATTTAGCAGACCGGCGATGTTAATGGCTTTTATTTTAGCAGATAAAGTTGAAGCATTAACTATACAAATAACATCTTTATACACTATAGAAACTTTATTACAAAGACCTTTGTTTATAGGATTAATAGTTGCTATTATTTGTTTATTTGGTTATGGAGTTTCTAGAAAGAATAAATTGGAGTATGCGTAATGAATGATGAATATTGGGGCGAAAGTCGTTGGGAATTTACTAAAAAACAAAGTAAGTGGCATTTTGATCCAGCAAAAGAAACAGTGGATTACAAACAAGTTTGTACATTTCAAGGCGACTGGGTAAATGAGATACAAGAGTGTTTAAGTAAAACAAAGCCTAATACTTGGGCAAACAGAAATATAGATTTAAAAGAAAAAGTCTACACTTCTACATTAGAAGAAAATGACTTAATTAACGCAGGAGCGAATCCTGAAATAGAGATTTTTAGTCGTGTAAACGCAAAAGATATTCCAGTGTTTAAACGTATTGGAGAGTATTTTGGCATGAAAGAAACAAGTATTAAGTTTCATAACCAAACTACTGGACAAATGTTAAACTGGCATATTGATAATTTTGCAGGACGAAAAGAACGCGGTAATACATTTACTGAAATTGAAGCAGATAAAAATCCTAATCTTATGAGAAGGTTTGCTATTATGTTAGATGATTGGAAACATGGACAAGTGTTTCAATTAGGTAATAGTAATTGGCATCAATGGAAAAAAGGACAATGTATTACTTGGGAATGGCGAGATATTCCCCACGGTACTTGTAATATGGGTTGGGAAGATAGACCAATGTTACAGGTTACAGGTTGGACAACTGATGAAACTAAACAAGTTGTTGAACTTGGTGATTTTAATAAAACGATTAACGTATAGAGGAAACATAAATGAAAAAACTAATCGGAAAACTTTTAGCGACTATGATTCTTACGTTTGGTATAACTACTTCAGCAATGGCAGATTACACTTTTGTAATTCCACAAAAGCCAGGCGGTGGTACTAGCGTATGGGCAGAAATTGTTGCAAAACAACTAGAACCTTTTTTAGGTGAAAAAATTAAATTACAACATTACCCAGGAGCAAGAGATATTCCTGGTTTTAATAAATGGCACAATAAGTTACGCAGTGATGACAAAGTAGTTATGGTATCACATGGTGGTAATGGTGTTTCGTTCTTGCAAGAGAATGTAGATTATAATTATGCAGAATATGAGTCAATCGGTCTTATGAACTTAAACATTATTGCAGGTAAACTAAAAGGTGCAGACATGAACAAGCCAAGTTTTGCGGCAGGTTCAGGTATGGTACCCGAAGCATTTGCATTTACAATGTTAATTTGTGGCCCAGATAAATCAATTGATGAATATACTGCTTGTTTTAAAGAAAATGTAACTTGGGTAAAAGGTATGTCAGGCGGCGAAAGACGTTTAGCATTTAAACGTGGTGAACTAAATGGTACTAGAGAAAATCCAGCGGCATATAAAAAACACGTTGCAGGAAATGAAAATGCAGAACTTTGGTTTCATCATGGTATTTTACAACCAGATGGTAGTCATGCAGATGATCCAAATTATCCAGGATTTCAATTTGAAATTCTATTTGAAAAACGTTGGGGTGTAGCACCTAGTGGTGATATGTACGATGCATACAAACTTGTTAAATCTTTTAGAGATGGTTTACAAAAAGCATTGTGGGTAAACAAAGGTAACCCTAACACTGATAAATTAATCAAAGCCCTTACTGAAATGAGTCAAGATGCTGATGCTATGGCAGTGATTCAAAAGAAAGTAGGAGACTACGGTTGGGTAATTGGTGCTGAAGGTAATGCACATAGAGATACTCTAATGACATTCATTAATAATAAAGCATTACAAAACCTAGTTAAATTTAATACTGAAGCACTTGGATTAGCAAGTGTTTACAAAGAAAACTTAGGAAAATAAAAGTAAATGATAGAGTTAGCAATCGCTAACGCAACTTATGTTATCTATAGACTAGCGGTTTCCGGACCGCTAGTTAAGTTTTTAAATTACAAACTTAATTATTATGTTGCTGTGTTTGTAATGGCACAGTTAAGTTTCATATACGACAACATCATTTTCTATAATTACTTTAATGCATCAGGATTTGAATGGTTAGATCTGTTTGTAGCAGATTTCTTATATACTGCAAGGGTTATTGTTGCATGGTGGATAATAAAGCAAATATGGAATAAAATAGGAAACTATTGGATAGCAGTTTTCCTAGGAGCAGAATTGACTTTTATCGTAGATTACTTTATAATAGGTAGTGTATATAGTTAAATATAGGTGTAAGATGAAAACAGAAAATTTAGTTTATGTAAGTTATCTAACGGATACAGGTGGCCACATGATGGCAAGGACGATCTCATGCTCACCGGAGATGCATTGGCCTTTTGGAACAGATTGGTATAACTCGATTGATCAACAAGAAACAAAAACATTTACATTAGAACAAGTTTCTAAGACGGTCTTAGATTTAAATTACGGACCGCCTACAAGAGCAAAAAATATCATTGATTGGTTAGAAACAGGTAGAGTAAAAGACTTTCCAGTTTCGATAATGGATTATAAAACTGATCAAGTATTAAGAACAAGTAATGTAACCAAAAGATTTTATAATAGAACTTACAAACTTGGTGATGCAGATTACATAGATGATTTCAATTATATTTTTAAAAGAAGACTATCTGATTTAAGTATACAAGATAAAAGATTTGTACTTCCAGCACACACTTTTCCAGATAGAATAGCACAGGCATTGCCAGGATGTAAAATTGTTTATGTTGACTTTGATCCAAATGAAATACATTCTTGTATTAGAAGTGCAGTAAATTTTTCTCATGCCAAAGACTTATTGGCTGATGATATGTATGATCCATATAAAAAATATACAAAGCAACAATTGTTTGATATGGGTTTTAAACAAGATGACATATATGAAGATTATGAAATGATGTGTGATTTTAGAGATCAGTATCAAAATCATTCAAGGTTAACTAGGTTAGATTTTTATGCATGGAGGTATTCGAAAAACTTTAACATCGACAGTGACCATAGTAGAATACAAACAGCTATTGATGATTATCTATTACCAATGTTTATTAAGAAGCAAAAATCAAGATTAAAATTAAAAGAATGGTTATTAACCAACTATGCAGAAAATACATTCGTTATTAAATTAGAGGACTTTGTTAGAGGATTATCTGAAGAAAAGTATTTAGAAGTTTGTGAGTTTTTAAAAATTACCCCACAATATGATTTAGTAAATACATTAGCAAAGAAGAGAGAAGAACACAATAGAGTATACTCTAACAACTACGAAATTGAAGGAAAAAGGTTAAACTTTCATGAGTGAAATAACAAAGACCGAATTTAGTATTGATTACGATAAACTTTTAAATGATTATAACAAAGTGATGTCTAATCACGAATTCAATGAGCATAACCAAATATGCTTTGTCAATACACGAGATAGTGATAACGATGTGTATCAAGGAACTGGTGATATTAGATTATCTCACAGCAACTCGTATGGCTTGGAAGAAAAAGACTTTACTAAATTTAATACTGATTTCAATGGCACCGTGTTTGAAGAAATATATAAGACGTTTCCATATAAAATTGGTAGAATGAGATTAATGAAAATGGGACCTAAAAAGTGCTACTGGTTACACAACGACCCTGGATTAATTAGATATCATTTTGCTGTGGTAACTAATCCTGGTGCTTTTATATTATATGAAAAAGGAAATCACTATCATATACCTGCAGATGGTTGTGCTTATGAAATGAATGCCAACACTAATCATACAGCATTAAACTCTGGTAGAGAAGATAGAATACATTTGGTGTTAAACAAATTATGACAGAAGAATATACAAACTTTAAGAACTTCCAACGATCACATGTAAGGCACTGGTTTGATTTTCCTAGTGAACATAAGAATGAAACTTTAAACTTTTATGCAAGTGATAACGAAGAAACGTTTGATAAAAATGCTAGTATGGATTGGAAAGTGCAAGGAGGAGAAACTCCCACAAGCCACATAACACAAGACAGAACTTTTACTAAAGATCAAATAAGCTACAAGTTTAACAGTGAAGGATTTAGAGGCCCAGAAATAAAACCAAGTGATGCAGAGTATAAGGTATTACACTACGGTGGAAGTTTTTCTTTTGGTTCTGGATTAAATGAAGATGAAATCTATATACATCACTTGGATCAACTGCTGAAGCAAAAGTATTCATCGACACATTATTGGAATATATCTCCTGCAAACACAATGTTCGAAATAACAAGACTGATAGAAGATCACATAATAAAACTTGAACCAAATGCTATTGTTATATCAGCGCCAAGATTTATACAATCAATTGATTTTATGACAAAAGCAATAAAGGAAACTTCTACAGATAAAGAAATACCAAAAGTATTCTTAGACGTTAAGATGCAAACAAAAAGGCACTTTAGAGATATAATGTTTAGATACTTAAATTTGATATGTTCTCAGTACAATGTTAAAATTATAATGCAGATGCATCAATATAAAATGTGGGTCGGCTTTGAACCGAAAATTGATCTACATGAAAATTTA
>NHHF01000034.1 GCA_002171155.1 Betaproteobacteria bacterium TMED156 | reverse complement strand
GAAACCATATCTCATCATATCGAACTGATTTATCCGGCAGATGATGCCCATGCGCTAAGTGAGAAAATCTGCGCGGCTTTCGGGCTTGCCCCCGACACACGCACGCGCGCCGACAAGGCAGAACTGCCATGGTCTGAGGCCGACAGTTTCCTGATTACCTATGGCGATACAATTTTGTCCGACACGCGCCAGCCCCTGCTCAATGTGCTGGATTTCCTGCAAGGCCATTTGAACGGGGTGGTTAATGGCGTACATATTCTGCCGTTTTTCCCCTTCACATCCGATGACGGCTTTGCCGTCAGCGATTATGAAAATGTTCACCCGGATTTGGGCGACTGGGATGATATTTGCCAGATCGGGGGAAACTTCCGGCTCATGTCGGATGTCGTAATCAATCACGCATCAGCAGACCATCCATGGTTTCACCAGTTTCTGAAAGGCGAAGCGCCGGGCTGCAATTTCATAAAAACAGCTGCGGCCGATGATGATGTCAGCGCAGTAATCCGCCCGCGTCCCTCGCCTTTATTATATGCCCATGAGACGGCGACGGGCGAAAAGCTCGTCTGGTGCACCTTTGGACCGGATCAAGTCGACCTTGATTTTTCCAATCCCGATCTCTTGTGCGAATTTGTGCGTTTACTGCGCCTTTATATAGACAAGGGCGTGCGTGTGTTCCGGCTGGATGCGGTTGGGTTTTTGTGGAAACAGCCCGGCTCGACCTGTCTTCATCTTGACGAGACGCATGAGATTATCAAACTCATGCGGACACTGGTCGACCATCTGGAAGACAATGTCTGGCTGATCACCGAAACCAATGTGCCAGCGCATGAAAATCTCGAGTATTTCGGCAACGGCAATGAAGCGCATGTGATTTACAATTTCAGCCTGCCGCCGCTTCTGGTTCATGCGCTTTTAACCGGACGCTCCACTTATTTGCGCCGTTGGATGATGGGCACCTCGCCAACGCTTGACGGTTGCACAGTGCTTAATTTTTCTGCCAGTCATGACGGCATTGGCCTGAGACCCGTGGAGGGTTTGCTGCCGCCCGAAGAAATTAGCCGAATGACCGAAACAGTGCAGGGTTTTGGCGGTCGCTTAACCATGCGGAGCTTTGGCGAGCGCTCCGTGCCTTATGAAATGAACACCACTTTATTTTCGGCCCTCAAAGGTTCGGTGGACGGACCGGACGCGCATCAGATCGACCGCTTCATCGCTTCGCAGACAATCATGATGTCGCTGGAGGGAATTCCGGCATTTTACGTGCAAAGTTTTCTGGCCTCCGAAAATGACGAGGCGCGCGCGGTCAAGACCGGACAGAACAGGTCGCTCAACCGCACACAATGGCATGCCGGACATATTGACGAACAATTGGCCGCCAGCGACACGCCGATGGCGCAAGTTTTTTTCGAATTGCGACGCCGCCTCGCCATTCGCACCCGGCAAAAAGCGTTTCACCCTGATGCCACTCAATTCACGCTGCACATCAAACCCGGCATGTTCGGCTTTTGGCGTCAGAGCCTTGATCGGCGCCAGTCGCTTTTCGTGGTCACGAATATTACCCGCGAAAACAAACGCCTGAGTCTACGCGACATGAACCTGTTTGCCGATGCCAAATGGGTTGATTTGTTAAGCGGCATTGCCGTCAATCCGGAAGATGAAGAATTGGAACTTGTCCCCTATCAGACGGTTTGGATTTCTAACGAAGAGAACTGATGCTTCACAGGGCGGCGCATCATTCGGGCGCATTATCAAGCCGCACTGCCTCAGCATAGCGCACCAGAAAATCGGGTGAGGCGGCATTTACACGGTTCCAGCTCGGCAAAAACGGGGTTTCCATCGGATTGGTCAGATAGGTTTCGCCTGCAACCATGATGTTTTTGGCAAATAGTTCGACAGTTGCTTCCTCGGCGTGACGGTCGAGTGTCAGCCCGTTCATCAACGCGTCATTGTAATAGCTGTCAATACGGTCTAGCGCTTCGCGGAAATAAGTCGCTTTCACGGTGCGGAATTTCTCGGCGGAAAAAATCTCGCCATCGGTCGCCAGCTTGCGAAATATTGCTTTTGAAATATCGACACTCATGCGCGACAGACCGCGGCTGGTATCATCGACCGAGACGATTTGATGCTTGTGGTCATAATTATCGGCAATATCCACTTGTGCGATAACCCGATTTGAATAATTGCGGCGCACTTCCGACAAGACGCCGATTTCCAGCCCCCAATCGGACGGAATACGAATATCGCCGACAACATGACTGCGCATGGCAAACTCGCCGGCCAGCGGATAGCGGAAACTGTCGAGAAAGCGCAAATAGCTGTTATCGCCGCAAACTTTGCGCAGCGCCGCCAGCAGCGGAGTGATGAGTAGGCGGGTGACGCGACCGCCCAGTTTCTCGCCGTCAATGCGCGGGTAATATCCCTTGGCGAATACATAAGGAAAAACCGGGTTCACCACCGGATACATCAGGCGGGCCAGTAATGACCGGTCATAGGTGACGATATCGCAATCATGCAGGCCGATTGCGAACATATCGCGGGCGGCAAGCATATAGCCGAAGCAGTACCATACATTGCGACCCTTACCGAGTTCGGGTGGGGCAAGGCTCAACTCGGCCAGTTCTTCGTCAAGCGCTTGCATGCGCGGCCCGTCATGCCAAATGACAATATGGTCTTGCGGCAAGCGCGAAAAATATGCTTTGGCATGGGCAAACTGGTCGGCGTCGGCCCTGTCCAACCCGATCACGATGCGGCTCAGATAAGGCACTTTGGTGAGTTCGGAAACAATATTTTCGAGCGCCGGTGCTTCCAATTCGGAATACAAAGATGGCAATACAAGCCCGATAGGTCGATTAGCGGAAAAATTGACAAGCTCGGCCTCCATGTCTTCCACCGACCGACGGGTCAGATTATGCAGGGTCGATACGTTGCCATTCTGGAAAAAATCCGACATTGGTATCCTCTCAAACAGAGCTCAATTTAGCTGAAAGTCTATCCGAATTCAGCCGTTAGAAAAGCTGTAATCGCCTCATGCCAACCGGCTGGCCCGGATACGCCAGACACATACAAATTATGATCGGCGGGCAAAAAGCGTTGCGTGTTGACATGTTCATTGGCAATGAGCGCGCCCCGATCGGCGGCCAACAACATGGAAACATCATTCGGCCCGTCCCCCAACACCCAGCTTTGCGGGCGCGGCGTTTGCTCCGACAGCAGGGCACTGATTGCGGCCGCCTTGTCGCGCGGCGGTACAATGTGAAAAAAGCGCCCGCCTTGTGTCAGCCGAAGGTCGAATTTTTCTAGTGTCTCGCCCAATATCTCGGTCAGTGTCGTCAGGGGCGGCGCATCGCCTTGCCACATAAATGGTTCACTTGCCTCGCGCGCGGCGGCGCGTGTGGCATCGGCAAGGGTCAGCCCGGTCGCCGCTGCGATTTGCTCAATCTCCATATCGCAAAAGCATATCATGGCTTTGCGTATATTCTTCGGGAGCGCGTCGAGCGCCAGGGCAATTTTCTCGCGCGCATCAGCTGTGTCCGGCGACCCGTCAGTGTTCACGATTACCGCGCCGTTCTCCGCAATCGCCTGGCCTGACAATCCGAGCCGCGCCAAGAGCGGTACCAGTTCGGTGCGGGTTTTGCTGGTTACCGGCACAACAGGAATTGAACGCGCGGCCAATGCCTCAAGCGCTGCTTGTGCAGGCGCGATATCATAGCTGTCATGATCCATCAATGTGCCGTCCAGATCGGTGAACACCACCACGGCGCGGCCGGCACTGCCGCTTGTATGGTTTACTGCTTCGGTTCGGGTCATGGGGCTGAGGGTGGCGAAACGCCGGCCTTGGGGCAAGTGATATTTGTGCGACACCCAAGCGCATGGGCGACGCGGAACGAAAAAACCTCTATAGTGCAGCCAAGCAGCGAGGTAGAGGGAGTTTCCGATGAAGGACCTGGACATTGTGGTTTACGGCGCGACGGGTTTTACTGGAAAATTATGCGCCGAATACATTCATGCGGGCGGCCGGCCGATCAAATGGGCGATTGCGGGGCGCAGTGCCGGCAAGCTGAAAACGGTGCAAGAGGGCTTGTCGCCGAAGGTCGAAATCATAATTGCCGATGGGGACGATGACGGCGCGCTGAAGGCCATGACGGCGCGCGCGAAAGTCATTTTGTCAGCAGCCGGACCGTTTCACAGATATGGCTCGAAGCTGGTGGCGGCGTGTGTTGAAAATTCAACACATTATGTCGACATCACAGGCGAAAATTTTTGGGTTAAAGAGATGATCGAAAAACATCACGAGGCCGCCGCTGCCAAAGGCGTGCGTATTATTCCCTCATGCGGCTTTGACTCGATCCCGTCTGATTTGGGCAGTTTTTTTGGCATACGCAAACTGAGGGCGCCGGTCAAACGGGTTGAGTCCTTTCACAGCTTCAAGGGCGGTGCGTCGGGCGGCACGCTGGAAACGATTTTCTCAATGGGCGATCTCGATTTGAAAGACGAGCTGACCGACCCGTTCCTGCTGAACCCGCCGGACAGCTATAATGCAGAGATGCACGCCAAAAGCCGCGATACGTTTGAAATTGCAAAAAAGCCGGAGATTGGCGGCTGGGGCGGCCCGTTTGTCATGGCCGCTGCCAACACACGTGTGGTGCGCCGTTCGGCAGCTTTGTTGAGCCAGCGCCAGGAACCTTACGGTTCAAATTTTACCTATCAGGAATTCGCGTTTAACACATCGCGGGGCCAAGCTATCAGGAGCGCGCTCGGCCTCGGTGCTATGGCGCTCGTCGTCATGACGCCCTTGCGCAAGCTGGTGCGTCCGCTATTGAAACAGCCCGGCGAAGGCCCGACTGAAGCCGAACGCGACAATGGTTGGTTTGATTGCAAATTCATCGTCGAAACCGAAAGTGGTGAGAAATCGGTTTTCGTCATGCATGGCAAGGGGGACCCAGGCTACAAGGTAACCTCAAAGCTGGTGAGTGAATGCGCTTTGTGTCTGGTAGAAAACGCCGATGATTTGCCGGGCGGTGACGGCTATGGCGGCGTGCTCACCAGCGCATCCGGTTTGGGGCAGGCGCTGATTGCGCGGCTCAGCAAGGTTGGCATTAATTTTGATGGCCCTTTTAACACCTAAACATCACTCAATATTGAAGGAAGTTGGTTACTGTGGTCATTTTTACACTCACTGCCTTTACCGTCCTAAGTATCGCTATTTTCGCCTGGCGTAAGGACCTCAAGCTATTGATGCTGCTGTTTATCGTCCGCCGTAGAATCACACCCAAAGAACGGTTTACAGATACTTCCCCGCCCAAAGCTCCTGATTATTCAGACGAAAATTCTTGGTATCCGGTGCCCAATAGATCCGGCGTCGCCAACCGAAATGCCTTCGAAAACGCGCTGCGAGACCCAAAGCCCGTAGATGTGTTTTTCGTCCACCCGACAACTTTTCTAAGCCCCAGAAGTTGGAACGCGCCGATTGATGATCCCAGATCTTCACATCTTGTCGAGCAGCTGGTTTTACCGCCACAAGCCGGCATTTTTATCAAACATGCCAATATTTATGCGCCCAGATACCGGCAGGCCACATTAGCGTCTTATTTTTCTCAAAACGCCAATGGTCGCGATGCCCTTCGTCTGGCTTATAAAGATGTTGCCGCGGCTTTTTCGTATTTCATTTCCAATATCAATAATGAGCGCCCGTTCATAATTGCAGCCCATAGCCAAGGAGCCGGGCATTGCACACGGCTGCTCAAGGAGAACCTGGACGCCAGCAGCGCGCGCGACCGTTTTATTGCGGCCTATTTGATCGGCGCCGGTATCTGCGAAAAAAGATATAACCTCGAGGTGAAAAACATCCCGACAGCTAAAAGTGCCGGACAGACAGGCTGCCTTATTGCCTTTGACACAGTCGGACCAGATTTTAATGCCGCTTCCTTGCGACGGGGTCGTGAGTGGGATGGGGAAAATTTTGTGCCACGCGAAGCAGACGGAAAAATCATCGGCTTTAACCCGGTTACGGGTGACAAATCAGCGTCGACAATGCAAGCACATATGGGACCAGCCTATCCGCGCTATGATAATGAAAAAGCCTTAGCGCAGGCCTATAACCCCCACTCGGATGGTGCTTTGGAGTGCGAATTTTTAGGCTTAGAAATGCCCACTGACGAGAAAATTGGGGCCCACCTTGACGCTAAATCCGGCTATCTGGTAGTAGACCGGCCACAGAGAAAACTGTTGGAATTTCCGCCTGATGCCTACCACCTGTATGATTACTCTCTTTTTTTTCGCGACCTTGAAAAAGACGTTGGTGCAAGGATCGAAAGATTTCAACTCAAAACTTAACCGTCGGACGCTCAGTAAAATCTTGGCAAAAGTTCATTTCCAGCCCGTATTTTCAGCTCTCGCCGAATAGGACATGGGGCGCCGATGGATTGACGACCCTGAAAATCGAATGTTTTTTGAAGTCTCGAATCCAAAATTTAGTATATTTTCTTATCGTTTCCCTAGTCGATTTTTGAACAAAAAATACTCCAAAAACCACTTGCTATCATTTAACTAAAGTATCCTCTATTATCTTTCATTATGGAGAGCTTTATGGATGTCAGCAACATAATCACCACGCCGGTTATTTTGAGCGCGATACCTGTGTTTTTCCTGTTCATTTTTGCCGAGATTATCGCTGTGCGCTATTTCAGCCAACGTGGCAGCTTGCATGTAAAAGATGACAGCGTGAGCATTTTCATGGGTCTCTTCAGCGTGCTCACCAACGGCGCAGCCGCTTTTTTAACCCTCGGCATGCTAGTCTGGGCACAAAAATTTCAATTCTATGCCCTACCATTGACTTGGGCCACACTGATTGCCTGTTTTGTAGTGGACGATTTGCGCTATTATCTACACCACCGGATCGCGCACCGGTGTCGCTGGCCATGGGCCATGCATATCATTCATCATTCCAGCCAGCGTATTTCGTTCGCGGTCGCATTGCGACAGGGGTGGACCAAACATTTCACTGGAACAACGATTTTAAAAGTGCCGCTGGTGCTCATCGGCTTTGACCCGTTAATGGTCATTTTTTGTGGTGCTTTGAATGCGGTGTACCAGTTCTTTTTGCACACTGATACTGTCGAAAAATTGCCCAGGTGGATCGAAGCCGTGCTCAACACACCATCGCACCATCGCGTACATCACGGCAAAAACCCGCAATATTTGGATGCCAATTATGCCGGTACGCTTATCGTATGGGACCGCCTTTTTGGTACCTTCGTCGCAGAAGATCCATCCGACCGGCCGCGTTATGGTTTGGTCAAAGACTTTGACACTTTCAATCCCTTCCGAATTTTCATTCACGAATATTGGGGTATCTTAAAGGATATCGTGCGGCCTCGGCTAAGCCTTCGGCAGCGGCTTTTATATGTTATCGCGCCACCGGGATGGAGCCATGACGGATCCCGGCAATCCTCGCACGATATCAAGCGCGCTGCCGGGTTGCTTGACGCACCGCCAAGTGCCACCCATCCCGCCGAGTAGTTTTGTGCCCACCCATTACGCAGCATAAGAAATGCTGATCCTATTAGTGGCTCTCTGGACAGCCCAGGCCTTGTGGCGGCATAAAATCTTCTATGGCGCACTCGGGATTGTTCTTTTCGGTACAGCCGCCGCCTTTGGTGCAGTCAGGTTCGGCTTTGGTTTGGATAACGAGAATCTGATCACCATGCATCGATTTGCCAGTCAATTTGGAGGGCTTATCGGTCTAATCTTGTTCACCTGCCAGCTAATGATTGGTGCAAATACCGAACATAAATGGCATTTGTGGCATGCCGGCATTGCTGGCCCAGCGATACTGTTGGCCTTTTTCTTGCCATCAACCCGCGTAACGCTGTTTCTAATTTGGTTACTAGGGTTTGTAGTTCTGTGCGCCACTCGTACCCCGCAGATAGCGCTTCGAGTTCCGGTCAAAGCAACCCTGGCGGGTGTTATGCTGGTAAATGTGTTGGTTTTGCGACAGGCTTCTTGGCTAACTCCGGCGGAGAGTTGGCACGCATTCCACTTTGTCGTCGCCTGCTGGCTGTTGGCTATCTATACCTTGTTGGTTGCCCAGCGCACACAGGCCTGAGCTTAAAACATCAAATCTGCAAGTTTGCGCCGGTGATAGCGCGCATCGCCGTAAAGCGCCGCATTCCAAATCGCGCGGCGGCGATAAAGCTGGGCGTCGCAGTCATAAGTAAAGCCATAGCCGCCATGAAACTGAATGGCGCGGTCGGCGGCAAAAGCAAAGGCCTCTTCCGCTTCGGCCTTGGCCATGCGCACCGCAATCTCGCCTTCGCCCTGCTGGCCGAACAAAAAGGCCGCAGAATATAAATGCGCGCGCGCGCGCTCATAACCCATATGCGCGTCGACCATTGTGTGTTTCAAAGACTGATAGCCGCCGATCAGCTTGCCGAATTGCTTGCGTGTTTTCAGATAATCAAGCGTGTAGTCAATAACGCTGTATGTGCCGCCGCACATTTCCGCCGCCGCCAGCAATGAGGCGGCCAGTTCAATATGCGCCAAGGTGTCAACCGCGGCGCCTTTTTCCATCAGCGCATCCGCCGGCAGAGTTATACCGTCCAGTACAATGGCAAAAGCGCGGCGGGTCTCATCAATAATTTTCTCACGCCGTACCGCCTCTGGCGGCAGCGCATCTGTAGGAATAATAACGAGGTTCGCTTGATCACCGACGGCCACTGTTGCGATCATATAAGCCGCTTCCTGCACATCCGACACCAGATATTTCGTGCCGTAAAGCGCCAATTCGTCACCCGTGACGGAACCCTTGCACGTGACATGGGAAAGGTTCCAGTCGCCATGATCTTCGCAAAAGCCAAGCGTTGCCGCCGTGCCGGAAGCCAGTTTCGGTAGAATTTCGCTTTTTTGCGCTTCCGTGCCGCCGCGCAACACGGCCTGTGCGGCCAGCACCGTGCTAACATAGGGCGTCGTCAACAAGTGGCGGCCCATCTGCTCAACAATCGGCACAATTTCGCCCAGACCCAACCCGATACCGCCATAAGTGTCGGGAATGCCAATGCCCAGCCATCCAAGCTCGGCTATCTCCTGCCAGATATCGGGATTAAAGCCGGTGTCTTCTTCAAGCAGCGTGCGCACCTCGTCGACCGGCGATTTGTCACGACAAAAACCCGCCGCAATATCAATAAGCTGGGCCTGTTCTTCGCTCAACCCGATGCCGGGCGTTTGAGCCGGATTTACAAAAGTCGACATGACTGCCCCCCGGTCTTAGCTCTTGGGCAAGCCCAAAACATGCTCGCCGATAATATTGCGCTGGATCTGCGACGTGCCACCGCCGATGGTAGCCGAAAAACTGTTCAAATAGCCGCGCTGCCAAATCCCGTTATCGTGTGCCGACGGGTCATCAACATAATAAGCGCCGCGCGTGCCCTGCAGGGAAATCGCAAAAGCGTTCAACCGCTGGTAAAAATCAGTGCTCGACAATTTTCCGCCAAGCGCCAGCGACATCGGATAATCCTGTGTCAGCGGCTGAATTTTATCGCGCCGGCTGTTGAGCCCCAGTGCGCGCGCTTCGGTCATGAGCTTCACAAGTTCCTCGCGCAAGGCCGGGTCTTCAATGGCGGGTCGGCCGTTGACCTGTGCCGATTTTGCCAAATCGATAATGTCGGCCGGATTGATCAGCATCATCACGTGCCCGCCCGCCTGACCGGAGCGCGCACCGCGCTCATATTCCAGCGTTTCCATGGCGATAATCCATCCCTCACCCTCTTGACCCATCAGGCTTGAGGCGGGGATTCGCGCGTCGGTAAAAAATGTCTGCGTAAAGCCGTATTCGCCAGTCAGCTTGCGAATGGGCATGGTTTCTACCCCCAGCGCTTTCATCGGCGCGAGGAAAAAGCTCAAACCCTTATATTTGGTCTCGGCATCCGGATTTGTCCGCGCCAGCAAAATCATATAATCAGCGTAATTGCCTTGCGTCGTCCAGATCTTCGACCCGTTAATGACATAATCATCACCGTCTCGCACGGCGCGTGTTTGGGCGTTGCCGAGGTCTGAGCCGTGATCGGGCTCGGAAAAACCCTGACACCAGATGCTTTCTGCCGACAAAATGCCTTTGATATATTTTTGCTTTTCTTCGTGTGTGCCGCGGTCCAGCAAAAGCGGGCCGGTCCAATTGAGGCCGATGGCGTTCAGCATAATGGGCGTGCGCGCCGTCGCCATAACTTTGGTCGCGGCATCTTGAAACGCGCGGTCAAGCCCGCCACCGCCATACTCTTTCGGCCAGTGCGCACCCAGATAACCGGCCTCGTAAACTTTGTTTTGCCAATCGCGTAAGAAATTGAACTGCTCGTCCGTACCGACCTCCATGAAGGTAAGCGGCAACATGAAGTCAACCTCGCGCGGTGTATTTTCGCCAAACCACGCCTCAGCTTGCTCACGAAACTCTGTGAGTTCGTTTTCATCAACCGTGCTCATTTGCATTCGTTCCTCGCCTGTTTTTTATAATCCCCAGCTTAAGTTCACCTGCGCAGGTAGGCAAATTTTTTTCCGGGTCAAAACACCGCAACCGAGAACATCGCAGGCGGCGGGCTTTGCGCGAGTGACCAATTATTTTTTCGAATGTGCACAGGCCACCCAATCCCAGCAAACCCATCGAAACGGTAATCAACTCTTCCATATGAATGGCAGGCACCGTGCCAGTATAGAGCCGGTAACCGGCGATGACCCAAATCAGGAATTCACGCAAGACAAAAGAACAAACCAACGCAAACCGCCACACACAACTGATAAAAGGCTGCCAAGCGGAAACGAAAACCAATCTATGCTCCGCGTCGATTTAATGAATCCCGACCTGAACCAGCGCCGACTACTAGGCAACGCGCGCCAGCGCCAGTGTTTTGGCTAGGCGTTAGTTATTGGATGGAAAAAGCTCATCCAGCTCTCGCCCCACAGAATCAATGGGCTCGGCGGCAACAGGGCGGCCGAAAAATTACCAGATATTAATTGCTCCGTTTCCCCTGATGATATCAGGGCAAACAGAACCTTTGGTTTCCCGCCGATAGGCGCGTTCTATCAACGTCTCAGCGTTGAACTATTTTTTGCGCGTTTTTGGCGAATTTTTCTGCTTCTTCTTCCTTGCCATCAATCAGGTCCGACAGATCAATCGGCACTTTCACACCGGCCTTACATTTGGGACGCGCTGACATGGCCGTGCTCCAGCGGCTCAAGTGTTCTAGGTCACGACTTTCAACGCCAGACCATTTGGCCGTGCGCGTCCAGCACCAATTGGCAATATCGGCGATTGAAAAATCATCTCCGAGCCATTCATGGTCTGCCAGATGCGTGTCCATCACCTCAAACAGGCGACGCACTTCATTTTGATAGCGGTCGATGGCAGGCTGAAGTTTTTCGGGGAAATAGCGGAAAAACACATTGGCCTGCCCCATCATCGGGCCGATGCCGCCCATTTGAAACATCAGCCAACTTGAAACGCGAGCGCGCGCTTTGGCTTCGGTCGGCAGTAATTTTCCTGTTTTTTCAGCCAGGTGGATCATAATTGCGCCGCTTTCGAAAATCGGTAGGTCGTCGAAATCGGGATCAATAATCGCCGGAATGCGCCCGTTCGGGTTAATCGCCAAAAATTCTGGTGTTTTCTGTTCGCCCGACTGCAAGTCAACCGGGTGTACATTATAGGGAAGTTCCAACTCCTCCAACGTAACAGACGCTTTGTAACCGTTAGGCGTAGCTGATGTGTAAAGGTCAATCATGGTGCCCTCCAAAACTTGAATTAAGCGTCAGCGTAACCAGTCAGGTTAACAACCACAATCTCTAAAAAGGAGCCCCATCGAAACCTCAGTCGAACGCTTCGTCCCATGTGCCTGCAGTAGCGGCTTTAGCGTACTCGGTTGCACGCCCTTCGAAGAAATTCATGTGCTCAATTCCGTTCAGCATTTCGTCCATCCAGGGAAGCGGATTTTTAACGATATCATAGATTGGATTCAGCCCAAGCTGCGTGAGTCGGCGATTCCCAATGAATCGAATGTACTGCTTAACTTCCTCAGGCTCTAATCCTTCAACTCCACCCATCTCAAAAGCCAAATCAATGAATGCGTCTTCGTGCGTAACTATAGTGTCACAAGCCTTATACAAATCCTGTTGAAAAGAATGATCCCAAATTTCTGGATTTTCGTCTATGAAGGTCCTAAATAGTTTTATGGTTGAGTTTGTGTGTAGAGTCTCGTCCCGCGCTGACCACGTTACGATCTGTCCCATCCCTTTCATTTTATTAAATCTAGGGAAGTTCATCAAAATAGCGAAGCTTGCAAATAACTGTAACCCCTCTGTGAACCCCCCAAAAACTGCGAGAGTTTTAGCAATATCGGCTTTGGTTTCTACTCCCCACTCTTGCATATAGTCATACTTATCCTTCATTTCTCCATATTTCAGAAATGCCTCATACTCAATTTCAGGCATACCAATTGTATCAAGCAAATGTGAATAGGCAGCAATGTGGATCGTTTCCATGTTCGAAAAAGACGCCATCATCATTTGCACCTCGGTCGGCTTAAAAACCTGACTGTAGTGTTTCATATAACAGTTATTGACCTCTACATCTGCTTGAACAAAAAACCGAAATATCTGGGTGAGCAGGTTCCGCTCAGGATCAGATAGGTTTTTATGCCAGTCTTTCACATCCTCAGCGAGAGGGACTTCCTCTGGAAGCCAGTGTATCCTTTGCTGAGTAAGCCACGCATCATAGGCCCAAGGATAACGAAATGGTTTGTATGTAATTCTTTCTTCAAGAAGTGACATTCTTAAATCTCTCAATGTATAAATTTAATTAATAGGAAATTTCATCCGGGTGGGCTCAGCTTAGATAATTTATATTTTAATTCTATTGACAGGAGAGGCATTCCTCATATTCAGATACGGAACCAGTCGGCTTCTCAATTTGAGTTGAACCACCTTCCTTTTCAGCCCTTTGGATGGACAAAGAGCGACAATAATAAAGACTTTTTACTCCCTTCTTCCATGCCTGTAGGTGAATTTGATGCAAATCTCTTTTATGTGTGTCGGCCGGCAAAAAAACATTCAAAGATTGCGCCTGATCGATAAGGTCGGCGCGGTCACCAGCGAGGTCTATCAGCCAGCGCTGGTCAATCTCAAACGCAGTCTTAAACACGGCTTTTTCATCTTCGTTTAGAAATTCCAAATGCTGGACAGATCCACCTGAAGTGACAATAGACGACCAAATTTCATCCGTATTCTGGCCTTTTTCGCTTAGCAACTTATTCAAGTGCCGATTACGAACATTGAAGGAGCCGGACAGCGTCTTATGTGTAAAACTGTTTCCTGCAATCGGCTCAATACCCGGGCTTGTGCCGCCGCAAATTATTGATATAGAAGCGGTTGGTGCAATAGCAGTTTTATTGGAAAACCTCTCATTTATTCCACATTCGGCCGCATCTAGACAGGGACCCCGTTCATGCGCAAGATGTCTCGAGGCTGTGTCCGCATGTTCTTTAATATGGGTAAACATGCGCTTGTTCCAAACCTTCGCCATTACCGATTCCCAGGGAACCATATTTGCCTGCAGGAAGGAATGGAAACCCATGATCCCAAGACCTACACTACGCTCGCGTTGGGCGGAATATTTGGCCTTCGCCATTTCATCCGGCGCCCGCTGTATGAAGTCTTCAAGCACATTATCCAAAAATCGCATCACATCGTGGATAAAGTTTTCGTCTTTGCTCCATTCCATGAACTTTTCAGCATTAAGCGATGACAAGCAGCAAACGGCGGTGCGCTGCTGGCCGAGATGATCCTCGCCCGTTGGCAGCGTGATTTCAGCGCACAAGTTGGAGGTTTTAATTTCTAGATTGAGCAGTTTTTGATGTTCAGGACGCAGATTATTAACTGTATCCTTAAATATCATATAGGGCTCACCAGTCTCAATACGCGCAGTCAGCATGCGAATCCACAAATCGCGCGCCTGCAAGGTCGCCTGCACTGCGCCGTCGCGTGGGCTGCGGAGCGCCCATTCTTCGTCGCGCTCAACCGCCCGCATAAAAGCGTTTGAGATTAGCACACCGTGATGCAAATTGAGCGCCTTGCGATTCGGGTCGCCGCCCGTGGGTCGGCGTATTTCGACAAATTCTTCAATTTCAGGATGGTCAATCGGCAGATACACAGCCGCCGAGCCGCGCCGAAGAGAACCCTGCGAAATAGCCAGCGTAAGACTGTCCATAACACGAATGAACGGTACAATACCTGAGGTTTTGCCGTTTTGGCCAACGCGCTCACCTATCGAACGTAGATTACCCCAGTAACTTCCAATGCCACCGCCACGCGCGGCCAGCCAAACATTTTCATTCCACAAATTGACAATATCGCCGAGGCTGTCATTGGCCTCGTTTAAAAAACAAGAAATCGGCAGCCCGCGATCCGTGCCACCATTGGATAAGACTGGGGTGGCGGGCATGAACCAGAGTTTCGAAATATAATCATACAGGCGCTGAGCGTGGTCTTCATCATCGCCATAATAAGAGGCAACGCGGGCAAACAAATCCTGAAAGGTTTCGCCCGGCATCAAATAGCGGTCAGTCAATGTGGCTTTGCCAAATTCGGTCAAAAGAGCATCGCGAGATGGGTCGGTTTTAACCCGTGGCCGTGAGACAAACTGAACCCCTTGGTCCTGTCTGTCAAAATCCATCCTCGGCTCCGTTTCAGCCGGATCGCCCGCGGCTTTGCGCGAAGCCCGCTCTTCAGCGGGGAAAGTGTTCAGCAATTCATGCATTTCCCTATCCGTCACACCTGATAGCCCAGTTTTTCGCAGCGTATCTCTAAACATTCTTCGTCCCCCGACAATTCCAGCCCTTAATCTATCCTAAAGCTGGGAATTCCGCGGTTTTCAGCCGCTAGGAAATAGCTATCGGGGCGCGCGAAGCCGCGCTTTAGCTCAGATTGAGCCTACCACATTTAGATAGCTGCTTTAGGTGCCTTTTAATCCATCCCCCCGAAAAGGTTGGGGGGTAAATCTCTAGGCCCAGACACTACATATAGTGTCCAAAGCCCTCTAAATCGTCAACAGATAGTTGCAGGTTTTTTAAACTATTTAGGCGGCACGAAAAAATACGCGATTTTTCAACGCGTTATTGACGCTGCGGACAGGTCGCGCCCGGACACAATTTTGCAAAATTCCCCACCTACTTATCCACAAGGTGCAGTTTTGGCAAATCAGTGATTTGTTTCGACCTATTTTGCGCGCAAGAACCGCGACACGACCCAGGCACAACTGACCACATGGCCAAGAATAAAAATAGGAGCGCTCCAAGCCAGCGCCACCTGCCAATCGTCTTCCGAGAAAAATATGACCACGCTCATGCAAACCGCGCCGACAATCACATCGGCCAGCGTGACTAGCCCCCAAGGTTCGGCTAGCACGCGGTCAAAACCTTGCCAGCCAATATTGGCATAAGCGAGCGCGCATAAGCCGACAAAACCCAGCGCCACCAAACCCACAATAAAACGTACAATCTGTGTCATAATATTTCCTTCTTAAAAAAAACCCGCGGGGAGGACTAATCTGCGTGAAACTTACGCATTCCCCCCCGCGGGCCCTGAACTTCATGTCTGTTTACGCCAAGTGGCGTCTTTTGGTTTTCGGATTAGAGGACCTCAAACAGACCGGCAGCACCCATGCCACCGCCAATGCACATGGTCACGACAACATTTTTCGCACCGCGACGCTTGCCTTCCATCAGCGCATGGCCGACCAAACGCGCGCCTGTCATGCCATATGGGTGGCCGATGGCGATCGACCCGCCATTGACATTGTATTTCTCATTATCAATGCCCAGACGGTCGCGGCAGTAAAGTGCCTGACTTGCAAACGCTTCGTTCAGCTCCCACAGATCAATGTCATCGACGCTCAGCCCATGACGCTCAAGCAGGCGCGGTACGGCGAACACAGGCCCGATGCCCATTTCATCCGGCTCGCAACCAGAAACCGTGAATCCACGGAACGCGCCCAGCGGCTCAAGTCCCCGACGCTCGGCTTCCTTGCCTTCCATCACAACAACAGCGGCAGCGCCGTCAGACAGTTGCGAGGCGTTACCCGCGGTCACGAAATTGCCATCGCCACGCACTGGTGCCAGCCCGTTCAGGCCTTCCAGCGTCGTTTGCGGGCGGTTACATTCGTCACGGTCTACAACATAATCGACAATGGTTTCCTCGCCGGTCTCTTTATTGACCTGCTTCATTTTGGTTTCCATCGCCACGATTTCATCAGCGAACAGATTGGCGTCCTGCGCGGCGGCCATGCGCTGCTGGCTTTGCAGGGCATATTCGTCTTGTGCGTCGCGCTCAACATTGTAGCGGTCGGCAACAATATCGGCTGTTTCAATCATCGGCATCCACAAAGCTGGATAGGTTCCCATCAGCTTTTCTTCCGTGATATTGTTGTAGTTTGGGCCCTGCATCTGCACCATAGAAATGCTTTCAACACCGGCACCAATGGCAACCGGCACATCTTCGTTCAGCACCCGACCGGCAGCCATGGCAATGGTTTGCAGACCCGATGAGCAGAAGCGATTAACCGTCACACCCGATGTCGTGACCGGGCAGCCGGCCCAGATCGCCGCCAAACGCCCAACATTTTGGCCGGTCGCGCCTTCCGGCGTGCCGCAGCCCATGATGACGTCTTCAACTTCACCCGGTTCGATATTGGCGCGCTCGATGGCGTGTTTGATGGCATGGCCGCCCATAGCGGCGCCGTGGGTCATATTGAACCCGCCGCGGCCGGATTTCGCCAGACCGGTACGCGCACTCGATACGATTACAGCTTCTCGTGACATGTTTCTCTCCTAATTTGTAGAACTGCCGCGATAATGCGCCAAGACATGGGATTTTTCAAACACTGTTTGCGGGTAAACCCAATTTTAATGCACTACTCCTAATGTTACAAAACCGCGCCAAGAACAAGGAGACAGAAGAATTAGAACAAGCGGCCAGCATCCTTTCATGCGTCTTATCATAAGGTGTTGCAAGCGTCATTTTTAAGCCACATTTTTGCGCCACTCTGAAAGCTGGGAAATGGAGAAAAACATTGGAACATAAACTTCGTGACGCACTGCTACTGGTGGTTCTGACCGCCCTTTTGGTTTTGCCCAGCCTGTATGCACGCGGCCAAAACCCTGATGATTTTGTAAAACCCGATGATGGCGTTCTCAAACAACAGCTATCGCCCATGCAATATGCTGTCACCCAGAAAGACAAAACCGAACCGCCCTACCGTAATCGCTTCTGGAATCTGAAGGATGACGGCATTTATGTCGATATCGTGTCCGGTGAACCGCTGTTTTCCTCGCGCGACAAATATGACAGTCGCACCGGTTGGCCGTCTTTTACCCAGCCGCTTGTGCCGGAAAACATTGTCGAACGCGCCGACTGGAAAATGGTTCTGCCCCGCACGGAAGTGCGCTCGCGCCATGGCGACAGTCATTTAGGTCATGTTTTCGACGATGGTCCAGCCCCGACAGGCTTGCGCTATTGCATTAATTCGGCAGCCCTTGAATTTATCCCCGTGAGCGATCTGGCCGCACGCGGCTATGGTGCGTATCTGCCGGGTTTTGCCGACAGCTATTAATCTTCAAAAAACTTGAGCAAAGCGGGATTTTTCGGCATGTTGGCTTTTTCCAACCTCGCTAAGCGCATCTACCAACATGACCCGCCAAACCGATTTTCTCGCCAAGCTAGTGCCCGGTTATCAAGGCATCGCCCAGAAATGGGAATGCGATAATATGGGCCATCTCAATGTGTCGTATTTTTTTGGCCGCTCGTCGGATCAGGCATTTTTCATGCGCCACGCCTTGGGGCTCAACCCTGCCAGTTTGCGTGATAGCGGCCACGGAACGGTGGCGCTCGAAGAACATTGCCGCTTTCACCGCGAGGTGACGTCTGGCGGCATGATGATCGGGCGCAGCGCCGTTGTCGAATTGCGCGCGCGCACCATGGTCGTCTATCAGGAGTTTCGTGACGCCCAAGACGCATTACAAGCCACGTTCCGAACCGTTATCGGATTTTTTGACACCAAGGCCCGCCGCCTTGTGCCATGGCCGGAGGCAACGCGCGAAAAAGCCGCCAAGCTGAGCATCGACCTGCCGCCCCAAGCGGCCCCTTTGCGCGTACCGGCGGGCAGCGCTGTTGCAAATATTAGCCGTGCTGACAGCCTTGCTGAAGGGTTCTTTAGAACCGGCGGAGCTGGCGTCAATAGCTGGGAATGCGACCAGTTCGGGCACATGAATACAATGTTTTATGTACGCCGCCAAACCGAGGCGGGGCCGCATTTTTGGCAATTGCTTGGCCTTGACCAGCCCGGCCTAATCGCGTCGGGGCGCGGCTTTGCCGTCAGTGAAATGCGGATGAATTATGTCGACGAGCTTTACGAGGGCGACATCGTCGAGACGCTTTCGATTTTGCGCGAGGTCAGCGATCGCGGTGCGCGCGTTGAGCATCGCTTGTATAATGTCGGCACGGGCGCTTTATCGGCGGTTTCCGAAACCAGTCTGGTGAGCTTTGATCTGGAAACGCGCAAAAGCACAGCGTGGCCGAGCCATGTCCGCGCCATATTGGACACGAGGCGTGTGGCTGACACCTCACCTATTTGATGCTTATAAGGGCGCGCCCCTAGCGCGTCATGCCTGCGCGCGCATATATTTCAGCGCGCACGCGGTCCGGAAACTCCATCGGCAGAAAATGCGAGCTGCCAGCAATCACTTCAATCTTTTTGGGTGCGCGCGCCATCCGAAACGACAGAACCGACCGCGTAGTCGAGCCGCTTTCGGCCACCATCAGCGTGAAGGGCACTTTCAGCCGGCGGGCAGGCCCGGTGCTGTTATGGCGCTGG
>NHHF01000033.1 GCA_002171155.1 Betaproteobacteria bacterium TMED156 | reverse complement strand
TTTTTTATGTATCATTTTTATTAACAGATCATTTTATTGTTTATTCTAATACTGTAGGAGATTTTTGAATGCAAATTGGCATTCCCAAAGAAATTATTGATGGAGAGACTCGAGTAGCAGGGTCTCCAGAAACTGTAAAAAAGCTTGTTTCCCAAGGACATAATGTATTTGTTGCTGAAAACGCTGGAAACCAATCAAACATGCCAAACAAAGATTTTGAGGAAGCTGGTGGTGAGATTTGCACTCAAGAAGAATCTTTTAAGAAGCCTCTTGTTTTAAAAGTAAATACTCCATTAGAAATTGAGTGTAGTAGCTTGCAATCAGGCTCAACACTCGTTGGAATGTTGAATCCTTTTGACAAGGTGGGGTTGGAGAGGCTCGCAAAAAAAGGTGTAACTGCGTTTGCGCTTGAGGCAGCCCCAAGAACTACGAGAGCTCAATCACTTGATGTACTATCATCTCAGGCAAATCTCGCGGGTTATAAAGCCGTTTTAGTTGCATCAAACGAATATCCTAGACTTTTTCCTATGATGATGACTGCTGCTGGATCGATCAAAGCTGCTAAAGTTATTATTCTCGGAGCTGGTGTTGCTGGTCTTCAAGCAATTGCTACTGCAAAAAGACTCGGAGCAGTTGTTGAAGCGTCAGATGTTCGTCCCGCTGTAAAAGAACAGGTTGAATCATTAGGTGCTAAGTTTGTAGACGTTCCGCTTAAAACTGATGAAGAAATTGAAGCAGCTAAAGGAGAAGGTGGATATGCCAAAGCAATGCCAAAATCATGGATGGAACGTCAGGCTCAAGAAGTTGCTGTTAGGATTTCTAAAGCTGACATTGTAATTTCAACTGCGCTTATACCTGGTAAGAGAGCACCAATTTTAATAACCCAAGAAATGATAAAAAGTATGCGTCCAGGATCTGTAATAGTTGATATGGCCACTGAGCAAGGTGGTAATTGTGAAGGTTCTGAGGTTGACAAAGTTATAGTTATTAATGGAGTAAAAATAATTGGATTTAAAAACCTACCTGCACTACTACCGACTGATGCCTCAATGCTGTACGCCAGAAATATTTTGGATTTTTTAAAATTAATAATAAATGAAGAAAATAATCTTCATTTTTCAATGGATGACGATATTGTCTCGTCAACACTCGTAGTCAAAGAAGGAAAAATATGGAATTAATTAGCCCAACTATTACTAACTTAATAATTTTTGTTCTTGCAATATACGTTGGATACCATGTTGTATGGAATGTAACTCCTGCTCTTCATACACCCCTAATGGCTGTGACCAATGCTATTTCTGCAATTGTAATTGTGGGCGCAATGCTTGCTGCTGCTCTGACTGAGACTACCTTTGGACAAATCATGGGTTTTCTAGCTGTAACCTTGGCCTCGGTGAATGTTTTTGGTGGTTTCTTGGTAACCAGAAGAATGTTAGAAATGTTCAAAAAAAAGGAAAAAAGTAAAAAGGGTGTCCAATCATGAGTCTATCTATTGACACTGTTACACTTCTCTATCTGATTGCCTCTGTTTGTTTTATTCAATCTCTTAAGGGACTCTCCCACCCAACCTCAAGTATCAAAGGAAACATATTTGGCATGGTGGGTATGACAATAGCAATTCTCACAACTATTGGATTAATTGCAACAATGTCTGAGTTTTTAAATAGAGAAAATCTATTTAAAGGGTTTGCTTTTGTTTTTATTGGAATTGTTTTGGGTGGAACAATTGGTGCCATCATGGCAAAAAAAGTCCAAATGACAAAAATGCCAGAATTGGTTGCATTTATGCATTCAATGGTAGGGTTAGCCGCAGTATTCATTGCCGTTGCTGCCGTTATAGAACCTTATGCATTAAATATTACTGGAAAAGGCCAGTTAATTCCCACTGGAAATAAGCTGGAGTTATTTCTTGGTGCTGCTATAGGTGCCATAACTTTTTCTGGCTCTGTTATTGCTTTTGGAAAATTATCTGGTAACTATAAATTTAGGTTGTTTCAAGGTTCACCCATAGTTTTCAAAGGACAACACTTCTTAAATTTGATCCTCGGATTAATTATCCTCGCACTAGGTATGATTTTTACTTTTTCCGAAAATCTAAATGTTTTTTTTATCATGCTCATCTTAGCATTCATAATTGGAGTTTTAATTATTATTCCTATCGGTGGTGCTGACATGCCTGTTGTTGTCTCAATGTTAAATAGTTACTCAGGTTGGGCTGCAGCAGGGATTGGTTTTTCCTTAGGAAACAGCATGCTAATTGTCGCAGGTTCTTTAGTTGGATCATCTGGAGCAATACTTTCTTACATAATGTGCAAAGCCATGAACAGATCTTTCATTAGTGTAATTTTGGGTGGATTCGGTGGAGAGGCTTCAGCACCATCCAGCTCTGCGGAACAACGTCCTGTCAAAAGTGGCTCAGCTGATGATGCTGCTTTTATGTTATCAAATGCTGACAGTGTCATTATAGTGCCTGGTTATGGATTAGCGGTGGCTCGGGCTCAACATGCTCTCAAAGAACTATCGGATTTACTATTGGATAAAGATATTAAAGTAAGATATGCTATTCATCCTGTTGCAGGAAGAATGCCTGGTCACATGAATGTCTTGTTAGCCGAAGCAGAAGTACCTTATGACCAAGTTTTTGAGATGGACGATATAAATTCAGAATTTAATCAAACAGATGTTGTGTTAGTTCTTGGTGCAAACGATGTTGTAAACCCAGCTGCAAGAACTCCTGGTAGTCCAATTTATGGTATGCCAATTTTGGAGGTTTTCAAAGCTCAAACTGTTATTGTGAATAAAAGAACTATGGCATCAGGATATGCTGGATTAGACAATGAATTGTTTTACATGGAGAGAACTATGATGGTTTTCGGCGATGCTAAAAAAGTTATTGAAGCAATGGGAAAAGCGACCTGATTAAATTGAAAAACTCGAGCCGCATCCACATGTAGTTTGAGCATTTGGATTTCTAATTACAAATTGGGCTCCCTCAAGATCCTCTTTGTAATCAATTTCAGAACCAACCAAATACTGATAACTCATGCTGTCAATCAAAAGCATTACTCCTTTTTTCTCCATTTTTGTGTCGTCTTCACTGATTACTTCATCAAAAGTAAATCCATATTGAAACCCTGAGCACCCTCCACCCTGAACAAATACTCTTAGTTTTAGATTTGCATTTCCTTCTTCTTCAATCAAACTTTTAACTTTCTCAGCAGCAGAATCAGTAAACACAAAAGGTTCTGGCATTATTTCTTCAGATTTTGAATTTAAGTTTTCTTGTTTTACTTCAGCATTCATAATTTTCACCTTTATTTTTTTAAGGTTGATTACCAAATATTTAAACAGCCAGAGGTATTTGACTCAGCCCTAATTCTTCACCCATATTAAACATGATATTCATTACTTGTACAGCTTGTCCAGAGGCTCCTTTAACTAAATTATCTATAACTACGTATATAACTAGAGAGTCTATATCAACATTTATAGATTTTTTTGTCTTTCTCACGGAAATCTTAACATTGTTTGATCCTTTTACAGAAGCTGTTTCAGGACAATCACCCTCTGACATAATATATACAAAAGGTTCTGATAAATAAGTTTTCTCAAACAAACCTTGTACATCAAAGTTTGTATAGGACTCTTTAAGTTGACAATATAACGTTGCCTGTATTCCTCTCATTACAGGTAACAGATGAGGAGAAAAAATGAGGCCAATGTCGTCTCGATGAGCATCTTGTTTTTCTCTTCCGTTAGCAACAGATTGTAACTCTTGGAGTATTTCCGGCCAATGTCTGTGCCCATTCATTCCATAGGGTTTAAAGTTATCTGAAACCTCAGAAAACATATTTTCCTTTTTAAGGCTTTTACCTGCACCGCTAACACCAGACTTGCAATCAGCAATCAAATTACAAGAATTGATAATTCCAGATTTCAATAATGGATAGAAACCTAAAATTACTGCAGTGGGATAGCATCCAGGCATAGCGATAAGTGATGAAGTTTTTATTTTTTTTCGGTTTAATTCAGGTAATCCATAGACTGACTCTACCAACATTTCTTTATTTGTGTGTTCGATTCCATACCATTTGAAGAAGTGATTATGATTTCTTAATCTAAAGTCAGCTGATAAATCTATTACTTTGATACCCAAATCAAGTAAATACTGAGTTTTTTTCATTGCAACACCATGGGGTGTAGCAAAAAAAACAACATCACAATTGGTCGAATTTAAAGCTTCTAAGTTGGTGAAGTCTAGATCAACTATTTTGGAAATAGATTCGAAAAAATCAGAGCTGAAATGTTTATTGTTGTACCTAGTCACGACAAGTAATTTTTTTACCTTAGGATGCTGGCTTAGTAGACGTATAAGTTCTAATCCAGTAAATCCACTAGCTCCGATTACAGCAGCACTAAGCACTGAAAAAGGATCGAAAGTAAGTTTTTTTTAATACCATATCTTCCATAATTCGAGAAATAAAGTTAAAAAACCTTGGGTACTTATCTCTTAGAGAATTGCTTTCTTTTTCTAGCTTTATGAAGACCAACTTTCTTTCTTTCAACCTCTCTTGCATCTCTAGTAACTAGACCTGCTTTCGAAAGGGTTGGTTTGAGTGCTTCATCATACTCAATTAATGCTCTCGTTAATCCATGTCTTACGGCACCGGCTTGTCCGGACTCACCGCCACCAAAAACATTCACCTTAACATCAAAGTTGTTCATATTATCAGTTAAAACAAGTGGCTGACAAACTATCATCTTACCGGTTTCTCTTGGAAAATATTCATCAAGTGTTTTACCATTAACAATAATTTTTCCATTTCCTTTTTTTACAAAAACTCTGGCCACAGAACTTTTTCTTCTTCCCGTGCCGTAGAAATAATCACCAACCATAAAATATACCTTTAATTAGACTCTAGAATTTGACAGATTCAGGCTGTTGAGCTTGATGAGGATGATTTTCCCCCTCATAAATCTTAAGCTTTTTTATCATTTCGTAACCAAGAGGTCCTTTTGGCAACATACCTTTAACAGCAATATGAAGAGCCCTACCAGGAAACTTTTCTTGCATTTGGGAAAATGTTGTTTCGTAAATGCCTCCCGGATAACCGGAATGTCGATAGTATTTCTTATCAGTTAGTTTCTTTCCAGTAACCCTTAAATGTTCTACATTAACTACAACTACGTAGTCTCCATTGTCCATGTGAGATGTGTATTCAGGTTTGTGTTTTCCACGAAGCCTAAATGCAATGTCAGATGCAAATCTACCTAAAATTTTATCTTTTGCATCTAATAACAACCACTTATGATCTATATCGGAGTGTTTAACAACAAAGCTTTTTTGGTTCTCATTCATCTATTTACTTAATTCTTAATATCAACCCTTAATTTTATATAAAAATTTTTATTTAAGCAATTATTTAACATATGAATAGTTTTCCACTGATATTACTATTCTTATTAAAAAGGTTAAGAATAGAAAAGTTCAAGTTTACTTGCTGTAGTTTATGAGATACATGAATTATTAAACTTTTGTTTCAGTCATCGATTTATATAATTGTTACAATCCGGCATGCAACATAATAATCAAGTAATTCTGATTTTATAATCATTTTTTTAATTATTCTGGAGAAATAGATGAAAAAAACCCTTATAGCTTTAGCTTGCCTCACAGCATTTGCTGGTGTCGCACAGGCCGCGTCAGTTAAAGTTTATGGACGCCTTGATGCAGGCCTTACTAGTATATCAGGTGTCGGTGACAGTGACAAAACACTCACTGGATTATCTTATGGTCCACTTTCTTCCTCGAGATGGGGTATTAAGGGTAAAGAGAACCTTGGTGGTGGTTATGGCGCATTTTTTGGTATTGAGTCTGAAGTGCACAATGACACTGGAGCTTCTGGTGGAAACAATAAAACAGGTAGTAATGCCGGTGATGTTTATTGGAAACGTAAGTCAATTCTTGGAATGACGACACCTTATGGTAAATTTACGTTTGGTTTAAATAAAACAATTGACAAAGTATTGGCTTCAAAATATGACATGGTTGGTTCAAACTTTGCTGGTTTTAAAACAATGTCAGATTACATAGCAATCGGTGATAGGATTGATAATGCTATTTTTTATGAAACTCCGAAACTTGGAACTGGTGGTAAGATCTATTTCGAAAGAATGTTCGGTGAAGTTGCGGGCGAGGATGAAGCAAACACCAGAACAGGAATCGCAGCAACTTTTAAATTTGGTGATGCTCAAGCATTCATTGCATATTCCGAAGCAAAAGGAGCTCTTGGTGCTGATGACTGGGACCAAGTGGGCGTTGGATTTCAATTCAAAACACCTCAAAAAATTGTTTTAAAAGCTCAATATTGGGATCTATCCAATGACACCGCCGCTGATACTTCTGGACTTGGCTTCAGTGCTGACGGAGAGGGATACTCAATTAGTGCAATGGGTCCCATATCTAAGCATACTAAAATTGGTCTGGGTTATCATCATTCAGAGCAAAGTGAAAATAATGCTGAGTCAATCTCGATGACTCAATTAGCTTTGCTTCACAGTTTTTCAAAGAAAATTACTGGTTATGCCATGTTAGGAACCCTAGATAATGGAAGTGCAGCAAACCACGAGCTCCACAAAAAGGGTTTCTCGTCTCAAGCTGGCAATGGTGTTGACCAAGATGGTGTAACCGTTGGTCTAAGAATTAAGTTCTAAACAACCATTTCTTTCTCTTTATTCAAACTGCACAGATTGTGCAGTTTTTTTTTTATAAAATACGAAAAAGTTTGAAGTTAGGAAAATTAATTAATGCTCAGGTTGTAATCGAGTAAGTAACTCATCTTAAGCAGCTATATAGATAGTAAACTTTGAAGTTTGATTATTGGCAATAAACGAAATAAATTATAGCTAACACTATTTCAATTTTTTTGATTATTTTTCTAAACAATAAGAAATAAGATTTAATTAAAATTTTAAATAATTTATTGACTTCGCTGAACTTCAGTCATCTACGAAAATTTTGGAAACAGGGGAATTATTAGACAAAAAAAAACCGCCCGAAGGCGATTTTTTTAAATGGCAAGTTATTTTTTAGAACTTGTGAATAAGTCCAAAGTTGTAAAAAGTATCATTTTCACCAGCGTTACCAATACATGCACCTGCTGGAGCATTGGTACCACGATCAGCAGCACACAACTTAGCGTAGAGGGTTGTTCTCTTGCTTAAATTATTTCTGTAAGCGAGTATGATCTCATCATTTTCATTATCAGTTGTATTAGCAATTTCGTTCTTTGTGCCGTAGTAAGCGACATCAAATTCGTTATTTCCTGATTTCCAAATTAAACCAACTGCATAGCCTTCATTGTCAGTTGTTTGGACACCAGTAGCGTCATTTGCCTCACCCTTCATATAGTGACCAGCTATAGCAATGTCACCCATAGAGTACTTAAGACCAATTGAGCTTTTCTCATCTTCACCCTGAGAGGAATCAACTGAATTTCCCTTGTTTTTTAGGTAAGTTCCACCAATTGTTAGTGGACCACCGCTGTAACTAACACCCATGTGGAAATTTGAGTTTTGTTCCTGGTCACCAGCAGCTTCACCAAATCCATAAGCAACTGCTGCACTGAGACCATCTGCTCCAAACTTAAACTGAATAGCATTTGCCAAAAATACGTCACCAAATGTGTTTGTATTAGTTGTAGATGCCAAAGTTGCATATTGAATCAGACCTGACTGCCACTCATATAACTGACGAGGATCAGTAACCAAAACAGTTAATATGGCTGGACTATAAATTCTACCAGCTGTAATTGATCCCAAATCATTAGACAAGGTAATGTTAGATTGACGGTTCCAGAATATATTGTTGCCTAAGCGATCATCATTACCGTCACTGGAGTTAAAATCTGACTCAAGAGCGAATGAAGCTGTTAAACCACCACCAAGGTCTTCAGAACCCTTGATTCCCCATATTGATGGCAACTCAGCTGCGTTTGTCTCACCACCACTAAGAACCAGTGCATCGTTGTCACCAGAGTTTCCACCGATACTTAAGTCCATAATACCGTAAATTGTTACGTCAGCTAATGCTGAACCTGACACGGCGACCATAACGGCAGCCGCAAGAGCCTTCCTTTTTAAAGCTGCTGTTAGCTTATTCTTATTCATTAATTTCTCCAGACGTTCGTAATAAAATTTTTTTTATAAAACCATTGAGTAAATGTTACAACTTTTCTACAAAGTTTCCTATTTCTTGTGCAAATCTATATATAGCTGGACTGAATATGTATTCTTTTTGCAACGTTATTGTAATAATCTGGGTTTAAAACCTGTATTCCCATCTTTACTTCTTTCCCCCTCTTTTTTTTTCATTTTGTTCATTTGACTAAGATTAATCCAAGTTTACAAAAATTAACTACAGTAAATACAAAGAAAATCATAATTTGATCAAGATACAATCAATGAAAATAACCAATAATAATTAATTAGATTAAACAGTTAATTGACAATAAATTACAAAAAATCAATTATTAGCAAAATTGTAATAATGACATTGTTCCTTTTGATGGATTCATTCGTTGTCTCCAATTCCTTTGCTGCCACTAAAGCATACGGAATATTTGATGCTGGAGTGTCATTAATTAATAACGGCTCTGAAAAATCTCTGGCGCTAACTTCGGGAACTGGGACTGCAGCAAGGCTTGGAGTTAGAGGTGATGATGTCATTGACGGTAGGCTAAGCACAGAATTTTTAATTGAAACATTTATAACTATGGATGATGGATCTAATTATGGATTAGGTACGAGTTTTAATTCTTCAACCTTTGTGGGGCTAAAGTATAAAAATTTTTTTCAGTTCCCCTATGAAACCAGTGAGATTACTTTAAGATTTGGACGTCAAAGAAGTGTTCTACACGATAGGCTTTATCTTTATGATCCGATGAGACAAAACTTGATCGGATCACCAACAGGTTTTGCATTGTATTCAATGTTTTACGACAAAATGATTAAAGTAATTACTAAAATTAAAAGTAAAAAAGAGTTGTTAATAGCAAGATTTATGTTTGTACCTGGTAGATATTTTGAATCTCCTGATAATGAGTATATTGTCAGCAACAAAAGTAACCTTCAAAAAACTCCATTCGGCAGTTGGGGGGTCAGTTTAAGGTGGGACAGAGCACCGTTTTCAATGAAATTAGGATTTCAAACTGAGGAAAAAACACATTTTCGTCCGAGAAACACCTCAAGCCTTTTTGTGATGAAATATAGATTAAATCAAATAAATTACTATGGTGGTTATTTACTAAGGGAACCTGGTAGGCAACTTTTTAATTACAACGAAAAAAATCTTAAAACTGATTGCTATTATCTAGGATTAACAATGCCTGTAAAAAAACTTATAAATTCTTTTAGTGCCGATACCTCATTATTTGTATCCTATGCTCGCCCAACAATGACATCAGAGGTTAATTATCAGGTTTCTAAACAAAGATACAAAAAACATTACTATGCAGATCAATGGGGGGTTGGCTTGAAGCATCCACTATCAAAAAAAACTGCTATATTTTTATTTGCTGGGAAATTGCAAAATAATAAAGATTCTAATTTTTCTCTTGAAGCAATACCATTTGACATACCAACCAGCTATTCGGGAGATGACCCAAGTGTTTTTGGTTTCTCATTAAATCAACGCTATTAATTCTTTCAAACAGGAACCCTACAACTATAATAGTTAGGGTTTTTGGATTTCTTTATCAAAAAAAAATAAGTTCCGATTTATGGTTTAGTTTTTGGCATCATTCTTTCAAATACCCCATCACAGTCCATAATTAGATGTTTGATTGCGGCTAAAATGTGTAATGCTATAAGAAAAATAAATATCACAGCAAATAACTGATGCAAATCAGAAGTGAAAGATTTAATAAACTCATTTGGTGGTGCTAACCTTGGCAAAGGAATTCCAAAAAATTTTATTGGGTACTTAGAAAACAATGATCCAATAATGCCAGTCAATGGCATTACAAGCATACAAACATAAAGCATCAAATGATTCAAAAATGAGATCATTTTTTGCCAAACTGGAATTGCTACGGACAGTTTGGGAGGAGGATTTTTCAATCTCCAGATCACCCTCAGAATTATCAAAAAGACGAGAACAATACCTATTGATTTGTGAAAATTAAACCAAAGTGCCCTGGTGCTGTCCGGCCCCTTGGGTATATCAACCATAAAAGTTCCCAAACATAATTGAAAAATAAGCAGAACTGCAAGCAACCAATGTAGAATAATTGCTAAATTTGTATACTTAGTTTCGCTAATTGTGTCTGTAATAAATTTGCTATTCATATTTATAATCTTACTAACAACCCTGGAGTTATCAAATGATTTCTAAGAAATTTTGCTCTAGAAAATATAAAAATTTATCTAACTTTATCATTTTGTCGTTTTTTTTATTTTCTATCACAAGTTGTAATAAAAATAATCCTCAATACAATAATCCAATCGCTTACATTACAAATCAGAATGGAAACCTACAAATACTATCGCTTAAAGATTTTAAAATTATAAATGAAGTTTTTGTTGGAGATGGTGCTCGTGGAATTGGAATAACTCCAGATGGTAAAACACTTGCTATTGCTGTGCGAGAATCTAATGATTTGGCTCTTGTGGATACAAAAACTTTTGAAGTTCGGAAAAGGATTTTTATTGGGCAAAACCCAGAATTTGTTAGGGTGAAAGATGACAAAGCATTTGTATCATTTGAACCTGCCGCAATTGGAGGACCTCCTCCTAAACCTGGCTCTAAAGAAGCTGAGGAGTTGAAACAAAAAAGAGAGGAAGATGATGAACAACCAGCCAGAATAGCAATTGTTGATCTAAACCTAGAAGAAAAAATTTCCGAAATTCAAGGAGGTATGGAAACAGAGGGAATTGAGTTTTCAAGAGATGGATCCAAATTAATTGTAACAAATGAAGCTGATGAAAATTTATCCGTTCATGAAATCTCCACTGGAAATCTCATAACCAAAATTGATACATCAAATTATGGAAATAGACCCAGGGGTATCAAAAGGTCACCGACAGATAATTTTTACGTTGCTACCATTGAATATGGTGACAGAATTCTTAAAATCAGTGAAGACTTTAAAATTATTCAAAATGCAAAAACTGGAGCAGTACCATATGGAATTTCTTTCACAAAAAATGGTGAGTATATTTTTGTAGCATTGTCTAAAGGTAAAGTGATTCAAGTTTTCGATGCTAAATCTTTAAAACCAGTAAGGGAAATTTCCACAGGCAATAGATGTTGGCATTTTTCGTTTACTCCAGATGAAAAACATATTGTTGTGGCTTGTGGTCGAAGTAATGAAATTCTACTAATCGAGACAGAATCAGGAAAATTAATTAATAAATTTTCAAACCAGAATATGCCCTGGGGTGTTGTGACTTATCCCAAATCAATGGGAAGTCTTGACCTTCCAAAAATATAAAGTGAAAGTTATTTGATGAGATACAAAAGACTTGAAGGCGAATTGTTGGATCACATTAGAGTAATGAACTCTCTCAGGGATATATTTGAAGATGTCACAGAAGCCGCAAGGCTATGTTCTGATGCCTTGAGTGAAAGAAACAAAATATTCTTTTGTGGTAACGGAGGCTCAGCATCTGACAGTCAACACCTTGCAACCGAGCTCATAGGAAGATTTAAAAATAACAGAAGACCTTTAGCAGCGATTGCTTTGACAGCTGATACTACCGCAGTTACTTGTATAGCTAATGACTTTGGTTATCAAGATATTTTTTCAAGACAATTGGAAGGTCTTGCAAAGAAGGGAGATATCTTGTTTGCAATTTCTACAAGTGGTAATTCTGAAAATGTGATTAATTGCGCAATAAAAGCAAAAGAAATTGGTGTTATGACTATTGGTCTTTTAGGGGGAACAGGGGGATCTTTAAAGTCTCATTGCGACAAACCAATTCAAGTGTCATCCACAAGTGAAACAGCCAGAATTCAAGAAGCTCACATTTTCATTGGACAAGTAATTTGCAGAATGATTGAAACAAACCTTGGTATTGAAGGTTAATATAAGTTAAGCAAATTAAACTACAACAAGGAAAAAAAAATTTTTGATACGTTAGACACTAATGTTTTGGTTGTTGGTGATGTAATGAAAGATCTCTATATCTTTGGAAATACTGATCGCATTTCACAAGAAGCACCCGTGCCCATTCTTGGTGTAAAAAAAAATGACCTTAAGGCGGGTGGTGCTGCAAATGTTGCCTTGAATGCAGCAGCACTTGGACTTAAAGTAACAATCTTAAGTATCGTAGGTGAAGACAAACCAGCTGAAGAAATAGAGAGAATACTCAAAAGTCAGAGTGTAAATTGTATTTTTATCAGATGTTCAAATACTCAGACGGTTCAAAAACATAGGATCATAAGTCAAAATCAGCAAATCTTAAGAATAGACTATGAAGCAGGCAAGTCTAATGAAGGATTTAGCGGGGATAATTATTTAAAGTTATTTTCTTACTTCAAAAAAGAAGTTGACTCAGAAAAACATAAAGCTATTATCTTGTCCGATTACAAAAAAGGTGTTCTTGCATACTGCAAGAGACTAATTTCAACAGCAAAAAAAAAATCTATTCCTGTATTTGTAGATCCCAAGGGAGCAAGCTTTTCTAACTATAAATACTCAACATTTTTAAAGCCAAATCTTAAAGAATTTGAGAGAGTCGTAGGTAGTTCGGTATCCCGGGCTGAATTTAATTCGAAAGCAGTAAAATTAAAAAATATATTAAATGTGGACAATTTGCTCATCACAAAAGGTCAATCTGGAATGTTGCTTTTTCAAGGAAAAAAAGCACCATTAACCGTCTCAGCACACAATTCAAAGGAGGTTTTTGATGTAACTGGTGCTGGAGATACAGTTCTTGCAACTATTGTTGCTGCAACTGCTAACAATTATTCTCTAGTTGACGCAGTAAAAATAGCAAGCGTATCAGCAGGTATTGCAGTAAGTAAATTTGGAACCTCCAGTATTTCATCAAACGAACTCAAAGCTGAGATAATAAATTCTTCAGGTATTACATCATCATTAAAAATTAACTTGAAACTAAAAAAAAATGATGAATTATTTGAGAATTTGTGCAAGAGAAAAACAATAAAGGGGAAAAAAGAACTGGGGATTTTTTTTGATCATATAAAAACTGAAAAAAAGAGTATTGTTTTTACCAATGGGTGTTTTGATATTATTCACGCTGGTCACATTTTTTTGCTTGAAAAAGCTAAAAAATTTGGTGACTTTCTTGTAGTTGGGTTAAATAGCGATAAGTCTGTTAAACAGTTAAAAGGTGAAAACCGTCCCATTAACGGAGAAAAAGATAGAATCAATGTTCTTAAATCTATAATGTGGGTGGATTTTGTAGTTGTTTTTAAGGAGAAAACACCCTATAAAATTATAGAGACAATATGTCCTAATGTTTTGGTGAAAGGTGGTGATTATCTTCCTAACGAAATAATTGGCTCTGATTTAGTCAAGAGAAATGGAGGAAAGATAAAGATAGTACCATTTAAAAAAGGCCTATCGTCTACAAATGTAATGAAAAAAATTTAATCAAAAAAAATGCTATTTTTTCTATTAAAATTGGGTAAGCCTGACGATTTCCTACTTTCACAATCGAAATGATTACTATCATCGGCGCAAAGGCGTTTCACGGTCCTGTTCGGGATGGGAAAGGGTGGTTCCACCTCGCAATTGTCGTCAGGCAAAACTTGCAAATTTAATCTTCAGAAGTTGTGATTATTTAAAACATGACACTTTCAATACAAACGATAAAGTGAATCAACAGTGTTATAGAGTCAAGCCTCACGGGCAATTAGTACTGGTTAGCTAAATACATTACTGTACTTACACATCCAGCCTATCAACGTCCTGGTCTTGAACGACCCTTAAGGGGGGTCAAGCCCCCGGGAAGTCTAATCTTGGAACGAGTTTCCCGCTTAGATGCCTTCAGCGGT
>NHHF01000032.1 GCA_002171155.1 Betaproteobacteria bacterium TMED156 | reverse complement strand
TTAAAACTAAACTTAATTTTTCAATTTTATTACTTTTTAAAGTTCGAACACGCTTTTCTTTTCAAAAAAAATATTCTTAAATTAACAAAAAATTGTGATTAAAAATAAACTAATTAATAAGTGGTATTTTAAATTTACTTTGATATTGTTGTTTTTTGGACTATTGCCTTTTTGTTTTTCTAATGCAAATGCTACATACGAAATTTATGGATCAGAGAATGATATAGAGTTTTTGTACATACCAGAAACATTTACTTGGAGACAACACCCTCGCGTATGGACCATAATTAAATTTAATGATTACTCAAGTAAATTCACTCTAATTTACTCTCTTGAAGAAGCAGATTGCTCTAACACTCTTTTGAGAAATATAAGTCAAACATGGATCAAAAGAGATGAAAGTATGGATAACCGTATCAATCAAAACAGATCGGTTAAAATGTGGAGAGATTTAAATGCTGATAAATTTGAAGATATATTACATAATTTTTTGTGTACATATGTTCCTCCAAAAAGTGAAAATAATTAAATCTTTTTATTTTTCTGACTTTTTATCGGTCGATTCAGGAACTTTATTGGTATCTTCAGAGACACCGTAAATTTTTTTAATGAGAGTGTGGGTTAAGTTTACCCACCAAAAATATAATCCCAAACGATTTCCAGTTTTATAGTTAAGTTAGACCAACCTATCATGATTAATGTTACTACTTATGTGACAGAAAATGTCAATTCAATTCCGAATGTATGTGAGATTATTTAATTGAGGGTGATTTTTTTTTTGAAAAGCTGCCACCTTTTTTGATTGAATGATTTATTAAGTGCTACGTAAACTTGATCTAGAAAAAGATTAATTTTGTAACTTTATTTTTTGTCGTGAATTTCGTTTTGAAGCTCTAATGCTTTGCAATTTTTTTCGGCCCAATCTGTCAAAGATTTAATAATTGTCAACAAATCATTTGAGTTTCTAGTGGTATTATACTCAACCTTTAGTGGTGTTTGAGTGAAGACTCTTCTATTTACTAAGCCGTCTCTCTCTAAACTTCGTAAATTTTCTGTTAAAACTTTTTGAGAAATTCCTTGAATCTGATGTTTTATTTCATTAAACCTTAGGGGTTTTTCTTTGAGTAATGACAGTATTAATATTGACCATTTTCCACTCAACCTTGAGATTACATCTCTGGATGGACATTTTTCGATAAAAACATTAGGTTTATCTTTTTTCATATGAAATGTAGTTACTTTCAAGTACCTAGTTTACTTTTAAAACTTTGTTAAGTATATTTTATAGTAATGTGTATAAATTAAATATCTACACATACTAATCACATTTTACAGTTAACAATCTTTTTTTTGGGGAAAATTGATGCGATACCAACTTGATATCAATGGTAAAAAAGAATATGTCGACGCTGAACCGGATACACCTTTGGTTTGGGCTCTAAGAGACGAAATTGGACTAACCGGAACTAAGTTTGGATGTGGTGTAGCCTCTTGTGGTAATTGCACAGTTCACCTTAATGGTGCCGCTGTCAAATCTTGTCAATTAAGAATTGATCAGGTTTCAAACAAAAAAATCACCACAATTGAAGGAATTAATAATAAAGTTGCTTCTGTTGTTCGAGAATCTTGGGTTCAAAACAATGTTGTTCAATGTGGCTATTGCCAATCAGGTCAGATTATGACAGCAGTTGCGTTACTTGAAAAAAACCCATCCCCGTCTGATAAAGAAATTGAGAATTCTATGGCAGGTAACGCTTGCAGGTGCATGTGTTATGTGAGAATTAAAGATGCTGTTAAACACGCCTCTAAAAAATTGGAGGCATAAAATGACTATATTATCTGAGCCAAGACGCAATTTTTTAAAGAAAAGTTCTATTGGAACTTCGGTGCTTTTTATAGGTTTAAACTCCAACGGTTTATTGGCTGCAACCAGTTCTATTTCTAAAGATGTTATTTTTAATCCTTTTGTAAAGATTGATAAAAACGGTATTGTAACTGTAGTTTCAAAGCATTTTGAAATGGGTCAGGGAACAACAACAGGATTAACTACCCTTGTTGCTGAGGAGTTGGATGCTAATTGGTTAACCACCAAAGTTGAATTTGCTCCGGCGGATGCTACCAAATATAAAAACCTACTTTTTGGGGTTCAAGGAACTGGTGGTTCAACAGCTATGCCAAATTCTTTTTTCCAGTATCGAGAGGCTGGAGCAGCTGCACGTGAAGTTTTAGTTAAGGCGGCTGCGAATAAGTGGGGCGTTTCGGAAAGTTCTGTGAAGGTTTCTGATGGTTATTTGTCTGCAAATGGGAATAGAGCTCATTTTGGTGAGTTTATAGATGAAGCCTCTAGTATTCAGCCATCTGAAAACCCCAAGTTAAAAGATTCTAATGATTTTAAGTTAATTGGCAATCCAAATTTAAACAGAAAAGATAACTTTGACAAGACAACTGGCAGAGCAATTTACTCTTCCGATGTAAAAGTACCTGGAATGGTTTATGTTGCAATAATCAGGAGTCCGAAGTTTGGTGGATCGTTA
The DNA here is from genome assembly GCA_002171155.1 of Betaproteobacteria bacterium TMED156. Next base: position 12,480 of record NHHF01000032.1, on the reverse strand, counting down.
AAATCTTTTGATGCATCTGGTGCTAAAGATTCGCCTGGTTTTATTGATGCGAAGGCACTTCCTAATAAAGCTGGGGTTGCAGTTTTTGGAAAAAATACTTGGGCGCTTTCTCAAGCTAGAAATAAGATTACTACTAGCTGGGATTTTTCCAAAGCTGAGACAAGGAGTAGCCATGAGATTGTTGCGGCTCACAAAGAACTCATAAATAAAGAGCCTGCATATCAGGCAAAGAAAGGTTATACAACTGAGCAGGCAAACGAGAAATTAAAGACAGCTGAAAAGTTTGTAGAAGTGGAATTTTTGGTTCCTTTCTTAGCACACTCACCAATGGAGCCTGTAAATTGTGTGATAGAGCCAACAAGAAATGGAATATTGATTCATGATGGTTGTCAGATTCCAACTCTTGTTCAGGGAACTTTGGCTTCAATCCTCAAAATTAAACCGGAGCAGATACAAATTAAAACCTATTTTGCAGGTGGTTCTTTCGGCAGAAGAGTTACACCAAACTGTGATTATCATGTCGAAGCTGCATTAGCATTTGATCTACTTGGAAGAAAAACTCCAGTTAAATTAGTTTGGAGCAGAGAAGATGATGTAAAGGGTGGATGGTATAGACCAATGGCTGCGCAAAAAGCTATAGTTGGGTTGGACAAAGATGGAAATATTATCGCTTGGAATCATAGAACGGCTGTAAAGTCAATTGCAAAAGGAGGCCCATTTGAGTCATCTTTTGTTAAAGATGGAGTAGATCATTGGTCTGTAGAAAGCATTTCTGATTCCATCTATGACATTCCAAATATTGCGGTTGGTCATTCTGATTTTTTAAGTCCCATACCAGTTTTATGGTGGCGAGCTGTAGGGCACACTCAAAACGTACTTGCAATGGAATCTTTGATTGACATGGCTGCGCATAAAGGTGGTAAAGATCCAGTTGAGCTAAGACTTTCCTTGTTAAAAAATGGTACATCCAAGCAGCTTCGTTTTGCTAATGTTATCAAAATCGCCCGTGACATGTCTAGGTGGCAATCGGGACAAAAAAGGGGATTTGCATCAAGTTTTACTTTTGGAACTTTCCTCGCCGTAGTTGCTGATGTAACAGCTGATGGCGATCAAATTCATGTCGACAAGCTATATGTTGCAATAGATTGTGGTGTGGCAATTAACCCTGACATAATTAGAGCTCAGCTTGAAGGGGGTATGGGGTACGGTCTGAGTGCTATTGCTCATAGTGAGATAACATTCAAGGATGGGGAAGTTGAACAAGACAACTTTCCAAATTATCCAACACTGAGAATGTCGCAGATGCCTGAGGTTGAAGTAAAAATAGTAGATTCTTCTGAAAAGCCAGGTGGTTTAGGTGAACCTGGAACTCCGATTGTTGGACCTGCAGTTGCCAATGCTATTTTTGCAGTAACTGGTAAAAGAGTTACTGAGTTTCCATTGTCCAAATCTGGGTTGGAACTTGTATAAATACTTGGTTGGAACTTGTGTAAATAAATTTAAATTTATAAGTTCAAAGAATGTCCAACCACTTTTCATGTTTACTAAATACGTGGTTTAATTCCAAAGACACAACTCAGTGGGTGCTTGGTACAGTATTTAAAACTGAGGGCTCAGCTTACAGAAAACCGGGATCTTTTATGTTAATTAATGGACTTGGACAACAATATGGTTTACTAAGTGGCGGGTGCTTGGAGTCCGATATTGTTTTAAATTCGAAAAAGGTCATGCAAACAACTGAGACAATATCTTTAGTTTATGACAGTAATGATGAAGATGATTTGGCATTTCAATATGGTCTTGGATGTGGTGGGAAAGTATACATAATGCTTCAACTAATAACTTCAAATAACGATTTAGATTTATCTGAAATCTTAAAAGCAATGGAAAATAGGCAGGAGGGTGTTTACCATCAGAAAATATCCAGTAATAAATCATTTTTCCAAATTTGTGATAGCTCTATTGTAAAAACTAGTAAAATCGAAAAACGTGAAGATGGTGATTGGCTAATTTCAAAAATAACTCCTCTGCCTCACTTGTTGATCGTTGGTGGAGGAATTGACTCCCGTCCTGTTGTAAAAATTGCTAAAGAATTAGGTTGGTTGATAACGGTTGTTGATCCAAGAATCGCTAACGCTAGAAAAGAGCACTTTCCAAATGCTGATTTTATTCTGAGAAAACTTGATGATGAATTTTCTGAACATGTTATAAAAAAAAAGGTAGATGCAATATTCATCATGTCTCATAGTTTGTCTATTGATGCAAATTGTTTGCATAAAATCCAGTCTCATAACTTAAAATTTGTATCAATGCTCGGTCCGAAGCATCGATTGAGTGAAGTGGTTAAAATTGCGGGTTTAACAAAAGGGCTTTTGAGACATCCAATCTCCTCGCCTGCTGGACTTGATATTGGAGGACAATTACCAGAAAGCATAGCACTTTCTATGTTGGCTGAGTGTCATGGTGTGTTGGAAAAAAGGATAGAACCCAGTGAAAATTAATAATAACCATAACATCGCTTGTTTGGTTTTAGCTGCTGGGGAGAGCTCAAGATTCGGATCTATCAAGCAACTTGCACCAATAAACAATCAACCAATGCTTTTAAAAAAACTTAAGGAGTTAAAAAAAATTTTTCACTCTGATTTGTTTGTAGTCTTGGGAGCTTTCAAAGAGAAAATCCAACCTGTTATTATTAATTATGCAAATATAATTATCAATGAACATTGGGAAGATGGTATGTCTTCCTCTATTTCAGCAGGAATAAATAAAATTACTGCAAATAAAGAATATACTTCTGTATTGATAGCACTTGCTGATCAGATAAAGTTGACCTCAAACGATTATTCTATATTGTTAAATAGTTTTGACGGAGTGAAAATTACAGCAACTAAATATCAACATAATATTGGTGTTCCAGCGATTTTCCCACTTAATTATTTTGAACATTTGGAAAGATTTAAAGGTGATAATGGTGCGAGGTTTTTTTTAAATAACAACCAAAATGAAATCAATGTAGTGACTCTTCACAGTGAAACAATTGATATTGACACAGTGGAAGACTATGTAGCGTTTAGAAACAATCAAACCTAATTTATAAAAAACTTTGATTTTTTTTCAATTTGGTACTGATTACTTTTTTAATGAACAAAAAGCTTATGAACGTATTAAAAAAAAAATTGTCAAAAAGTTTTCTTATTATAAATAACGAACCTTTTAATTTAATCATGTTTTTTTTGAAGGGACTTGTGAGCCAAATTGCACGTTGCTTAATTAATTTAAAGAGATTTTTATTTTATTTCTTTGTATTACTAATAGCATTTTGCTCAACAAACACTATGGCGATTGAGGAACCTAAATTTGATATGATTTTTTCTGACATTCCTTTTGAATTGCGAAGTTATGATGAATTTATTGTTGCTGAAACCCAGTTAAGTGGATCTTTTGATTCAGCTAGTAGACAAGGTTTTAGAAGAGTTGCAAGCTATATATTTGGAGGTAATAAAGATTCAAATGGATTAAGTGAAAAAATTCAAATGACTGCTCCAGTAACTGTCACTCCAAATAAATCAGATTGGGTTCTTCATTTTGTGATGCCTAAGAATTATTCTTTAAGCGATTTACCAATTCCAAATGATTCAAATGTGACAATAAGAACTGTAAGTAAACATTTAGCAGCTGTAATAGTGTTTAGTGGTTGGACAACTGAGTCAAAAATTAGTGAAAGAACCGAACAATTAAAAGGATGGATACTCGCAAATGGTTATATAGCTAAAGGTCCGATTCAAGTAGCTAGATATAATGATCCTTTTACAATTCCTTGGTTAAGAAGAAATGAAATTATTATAAAGGTTGAAAAATTAACTGAACAATAGTTTTACCACGGTATTTTATTACCTCTAAAATCAAAAAATTTTCCTGACGAATTTCCGTCCATCTTAAATATGAAATTTGTTATTCCTAAAACTGACTCGTCTATTGTTGTAGTTGCATTCGATCCTCCCATGTCCGTTTTAACCCAACCAGGATGTAAGACAACACTGGTAAGATTTGGATAATCAATGGAGAAGGATTTGCAGAACATATTTAGTGCTGTTTTTGAAATTCTATAACCATAATACCCTCCAGACAAATTATCTTCGATTGAACCCATCTTGCTTGTAATATGAACAATTTTTCCATTTTTAGAATTTAACAATTGCTTGAGTAGTAACTTAGTAAGTTTTATAGGACCTAAAGTATTTACCTCAAATGATTTCATTATTGATGGAATGTCTAGACTTTCGAATTCTTTAGAGGTGTTTTCCAAGATGCCGGCATTATTTATTAGTATATCTATACTGGAGAGATTAATATGTTTACAGAAAGCATTAATAGAAACATCTTTAGTCAAATCAAATGTCATAACTTTGATTTTATTTAAATTGTTATCACGAATTTCACATAATTCGTGTGAGTTATTAATTTGGCGTGTGCATGCAATTATATAGTTTTCACCATTTATAAAATGCTTAACTAAACCCAGTCCAATTCCACGGTTAGCTCCTGTAATAACAATATTCATTATTTATTTGTTTATCTATTATTTAAAAAAAATATTGACTTTTGTGCGTCGCAACATTATGATTATTGCATTGCATCATTATTTATTTTTTCTATCACTAATTTGTTAAATATTATTTAAGGATATATTATGTCATTCTTTACACCTCCTGAAGACTTTTTAAATATTATTAAGAAAAACAATGCTATAGCATCTGAAATAGCAACAAAGTCGTTTGAATCTTTCGAAAAAATCAACGACATCAATATCAAATACACCAAATCAGCATTAAATGATTCTTCTGAAGCAATGAGTCAGATGTGTGATATCAAGGATCCTAAGGATTTGGCAGCTCTTGGTCAAACTCTATCTTCACCATTTCCAGGTAAATTTGCAGAATACTTTAAGTCTGTATACAAAGTTAATTCAGATACTGTCAAAGATATGGTTAAAACTTCCGAAGAAATTACATCTGAAGTTAATGAATTTGTATCAAGCAGCATAGATGAAATTTCAAAAACTGCTCCTGCGGGGACAGAAGGAGTTGTAGCTATGACAAAATCAACGATTGCCGCTTCTTCATCAACTTATGATGTAATGTCTAAAGTTGCTAAGAAGGCTTTTGAAATAGTTGACAATAATGTCGAAGTATCTAGTAAGGTTGCTGAATCGACTAAGCCCACCACTACTTCAACTAAAAGCCGTTCAAGAAAAGCAGCTTAAGTTTTTTTTTTATAGTATCCTAAAGGGAGGCTATTGCCTCCCTTTTCTTTTGTAGTCTCATTCAATTTTCAAGACAACTGTACTGTTGAAAAAACAACAACAAAAACGGAATTATGTATGATGGAAAAATTTTTTAAGAAAATAATTAAAGTATTTGCTTTTACCTCAATTTTTGCAGTAACTTCAGCTTCATCTTTAGTAAATGCTGCGAAGTTACCTGTCGAACCAGTCAATGAGTTATACAAAATTGATAATAAATTAGGTGATGGTCTTGATGCAATAGCTGGAAAATCTGTATTTGTTCATTACACAGGCTGGTTATATGATCCATCTCAACCTGGAGGTAAAGGAAAAAAATTTGATAGTTCTAAAGATAGAGGTCAAACGTTCAACTTTGCATTAGGTGCTGGGATGGTCATAAAGGGTTGGGATGAAGGCGTTGTCGGCATGAAGGAGGGTGGTGAAAGAACGCTGATAATTCCATCATCTCTTGCTTACGGAACAAGGGGAGCTGGAGGTGTTATTCCGCCAAATGCAACTTTACTGTTTGATGTTGAGTTAATACAGGTCAAATAGCTAATCAAAATATAAATATCATTTTATAATTCAGAATTTTACTTGAGTACCCAATTTGATTATCAAGTTAATTGATAAACATTTACTAAATTTAACTAACACAGCAATTTCTTTGAAAAAACAAAAAATTGTTTTGCTAGGTGGTGTAATCACAGGTTTTTAACAGATTTACCAATCAAATTGTGATTTTGAAATTAAACCTCGAATACAAATACAAATTCACAAAGAAGCTCTTTTATGAAAATTTAATGCTTAATCTAACTAACTTAATATTAATTTCTTAATTAACTTTAGCTTAGTGTAGAGTTTTTATTTAAATTAATGTAAATTAGAAGTTTTTATTATGATTTAAATAGAAATTAGCAACAGTAAAAGAAATTTAGCCTTTTTTGAAATTTTTAATTTACTTAATATACTAGGGTTATTACTTAATTTTTGTGGCACTGCATCAAATTTTAGTGCATAATCAAAGAATGTCTCCTTCACCAAGAAAAGGGTGAATTTAACCCAGAAGATAAGTCTTCTGGGTTTTTTTTGGATTTAAGACTTTAATTTGTTAATGTTTATATATGAAAGTTTTAGTACTTGGATCTGGTGGTGTTGGTGGTTACTTTGGGGGCCGTTTAATTCAGGCAGGAGTAGATGTTACTTTTTTTGTGCGTAAACACAGAGCTAAGCTACTAAAAAAAAATGGCTTAAATATTGAGAGCCCTCATGGTGATTGCAAATTAAGACCAAAAACTAAATCGATCGGAGATGAAAAACAAAATTTTGATATTGTGATTCTAACTTGTAAAGCTTACGATCTTTATTCATCTTTAGATGATGTTTTAACTGTAATAAATGGGAATCCGGTGTATTTGCCACTATTGAATGGTTTGGCTCATATTCAATATTTAATTGATAGATTTGGGAATAATCATGTTTTAGCGGGTGCAGCTCATGTTGCTTCAGTATTGAAAGAGGAAAATGTAATTCATCAACTAAATCCAATTCAAATATTGACATTTGGTCCTATTAAACATGACTGTGACAAAGTAGCATTGGAATTTAAAAATGTTTGCGAGTCAGCTAACTTCAAAACACTATACACCTTAGAAATTATGCAAGCTTTATGGAATAAATGGACATTTTTAGCAACCTTGGCTGGGTCCACTACTCTTTTCAGATCATGTGTGGGAAAGATTACTTCTACAGATATAGGTCATAATTTAATGAAAAGAATGTATTACGAAACTTTAGAAATTGCAGAAAAGGAGGATAGAAAAGTACATGAAAAAGCTCAAAGACAGGCGCTCGAAATATTAATGAAAAAAAATTCTGACTTTACTTCATCTATGTTGAGAGATTTAGTTTCAGGAAATCGCACTGAACATGAACAAATTTTAGGGGATATGGTTAGAATCGGTGTCAGACATAAACTTGATATTCCATTACTCTCATCTGCATACATAAACACTCTCTCTCAGTCAATGAAATGAGTTAACAATTAAGAAAAAGCATTACTTATATACAAAGTTAAGGGCTAACTATGTAACTATTTATTATTTTTTCAATATAAGCTGAATTTAGAGAAATTAAGTTGTTTTCTTCAACGCTTTTTTCAGCTAGTTCAAACATCTTCATAAATAGAGGTGGACCGTCTGGTTTTAATTTTAACTGAATGACTTGATTTTGTTCAAGAAGTCTACTCCATGTTTTTCTAACTTCTTGCCAAAATGGAGCGGTTTTTTTCCAGTAATCATTTCCTGCAGACCAGTCATGATCGGTAATTCGTTCATATCTAGCTACACCAATTTCTTTTGCGACAATTGGATTGTATTTCTTAAGAATACTGGGCTTAGATAAAATTACTTTAAAATTTTCTTCACCCTGTACCCAACCACTAGGGGTGATAGTGTGACGGTTAGTTCCAATCAAAACGTTATAGTCGTTTCGAACACTAAATTCTCTTCTAGGCAATGGTCTCCAGGTTTCATTACTTAACCACGTTGATAAATTACCTTTATGACTCCATACTCCGTGAGCCTGATATCTAGGTGAATCATCAACCTGAAAAACTGATTGTGACCATTTACCCTCTACGTTGCTTTTACTAAAAACTTTACTTTTCCATGTTTTAAAACCAGAAAATACATTAATTCTTTCATCTTGGAATTTCCAATCCTGACGCCAATGTTTTACAACCATAGGCTCAGGGGAAATACTATTTTCATTAGTGGAAAAAAACATAACTAAAATATGTTGAAGACTAATAAACTCAGGCTTATCTTCAACAATGTAAACGTATTCAGTACCCCAAGATTGATAAGGTTGCGTTGGTTTATAGTTTTCAGTGTATCCTTCGGTCTCAATAAAGTCGAAACTCACTCTGAAAGCACCAGTCATTGCTAATATCGCACGTCTGTCTTTTTCTAACTTAGTTAAATTATTCTCCCTTAATGCAATGTATCTCTCATTAGGTTCTTTGTCTAACGTAACTTTTTGGCCAACAGTATTTCCCCCTCTGGGCTTCATATTGGCAGAATCAACAAATGGCCACGAGAAAGTGAACTGATTTATCTTTTCGTTTGAATTTTTTATTTTACTGTCTGTTGCATCAATTTCATATGAAGAAATTTTGTCAAACTCACCTTGGTTAGTTTTGACAATATCAGCGCAACCAGCAAACAAAAAAAATATACACAGGAGATAGTAATGTTTTTTTAGTAAGAACATAGTTTATTTGTCATATTTGTTATTAATTTATAACTCAATATTATAGTCAAATATTCGCTAAAACATTTTGTGGCGATGAAATTTGGTAAGGGTCTTCATCATGATTGTCTGAATAACCAGGCTCTTCAAACCATTTTTCAATTTTTTTATCAACAATCAAAGCTGCATATCTCCACGACCTAAAACCAAATCCGAGATTATCTTTATTTACTAGCATGCCCATCTTTCTAGTAAATTCACCTGAACCGTCAGGAATCACTTCAATATTACTTATTTTTTGGTGTTTGGCCCAAGCATTCATAACAAATGCATCATTAACAGATAAGCAATAAATTTTATCTATACCTTTTTCTTTAAAACTGCTGAATAATTTCTCAAAATCTGGAAGTTGAAACGTTGAGCATGTGGGAGTGAAAGCACCAGGAAGAGAAAAAAGTATTACTTTTTTATTTGCAAAAAGGTCATCAGTACTCACACTAAGCCATTTGAAAGGGTTGTCACCAGTTAACTTTTCATCTCTTACTCTAGTCCTAAAATTAACTTCGGGTATTAATTTTCCAAGCATAGAATCCTCCAATTACATTAATGATAATCATAATCATTAAGATATACTAAAAATTCTTTGTAAGATAATCGAAAATAATAATCATTGTCATTAAGATTTACTATCAGAAGATGTTTTCATTAACGTCTATGAAAACTCTAATTTTTAGATAAAAATGTTTAATTATTTCTTCTTCTTGCTAAAATAAAAATTGTAGCGGTTCGAGACGATTTTTCCGTTCAATGCTTATAATGATAGGGCATGAAAATTGCTGAACTGGCGTGAGCATCCCAAGTCGGATGAACCCAGAGTTTGGTTGATCTAGCCCACCTGAATTTACGTTCAGGAAAACTTTGTTTCGATCTCGCTACAAATTATTGGTAAAGCACGGTCATACCTTAATTTGGCCGTGCTTTGTAATATTTATGCTACTTTTCTTCGATCTGACAATTTTGAAACTTTTTCTCCTATTACGATCTTGCGGGGTTTTTTTTCATCAGGAATGATATTTTCAAGGTCAATTATTAATAATCCATCAAAAATATTGGCTGATTTAACTATCACTGATTCAGCTAATGTAAATTCATGTGTAAAGTTCCTTGTTGCGATTCCTCTATAAATAAACTCTCCCTCAGTTGTTTTTTTAACATTTCCATTGACTTGTAGTTTTGTATCCTCACAAAATATATCTATTTCTTCTGAGCTAAAACCTGCAACTGCAATCTCGATGGAGTAGTTTATTTCATTTTTTTTAACGATATTGTATGGAGGATAACTCTGTGGTTTTGCATCTAATCCATTAGATTCAAGTTTAGAAAAAGTATCTAAAAGATGTTCGAAACCCACGCTACTAAGTAAAAGATTTCTTCCTTGTGAAAATTTCATAATGTTCTCCTTAAATTAAGCAAGTTAATGTTTGTGATGGATCCATTAGGCATCCCTCAAAACATTAAATGGAGTTGAACACATGAAAATTCAAGTTAATACAAGTAAGATTTCAAGATTTTTTTTTATCCTTTTGATCCCTTATGATTTTCTTTAATTTTGCTTGTTGACTATTTTCGTCTTCTAAAGAAATTCCTCTCAAAAATAAACCTCTATCCCATGTGGACCTTCCAATTAGAGTCCTGCTGATTTGACAGGATAGAGACACACTTACTAGTGCTAGTATTACAAATCGATAATCACCACTCATTTCAAATAAAATAACGACTGCGGCTATTGGAGCACCAATCGCTGAACCAGTGCATGCCGCAGCACCTAAAATTGCATATAAATGTCCTCCATTACCCAGTGCAACATCAAAAGCACTTCCAAGCATTGCTCCAAAAAATACAGCAGGAAGCAATATTCCTCCATGAAATCCAAATGAGCGACAGAAGGCAGTAGCAAAGACTTTTAAAAATGCCAAAACTATTAACAAATAAAAAGTAAATTCTCCAGCAAGAGCCATATTCACAGATAACATTCCGGGACCAATTAGTTGTGGAAAAAAAGGAGAAATTAAATATAAAAAACTAGCTGGAATCAATGGTCTTAAAATTGGATGAACTTTAGTTGATTTTGCCCAGACCGGGCCAGAACCTATTAAATAGATATATAGGCTAGATAGTAATCCACTTAAAATTCCTACAATTATGGCGAAGCATAGAGAGGTAGGGTCTAAGGGAGGAGGGTCCCCCATAACAGATAAAAATCTCCTATCATCTCCAAGAACCATTACGGCCCCAAAATATCCTCCTAATGCTGCCATAACAACAGGTGCAGATTCTGTTGATCTGAAACGTCTCAAAAGCATTTCGTGTGCAAAGATACACGCTGCGATGGGAGCAGAAAATAAAGCTGCTATACCTGCCGCACCTCCAGCTGCTAAGATTACTCCCCGAGATAAAAGTTTGAAAAATTTCTCTAATGAGGCTGCAATACAACCACCAAAGTGAATAATGGGTCCAAACATGCCAACAGATGATCCACTAGAAACACTAACTATTGTCAGTAAAGAAGTTAGAAAGCCTCCTTTCAAATTTGGTAATTCTTCTCGTCTTATGGAAACCATCAAATCGGCAGGACCATGCGATCTAGGTCCCTCTAGCATATTGAATATAAACCCAGCAAGAATACTTCCACCAAACATAAATATTGCTAAGGTGGGACTATAACTTATGTCTTCTAAACTTACAAAATTTCCTGGTACCTCTAATTTCCAAATTTCCATAGCAAAAACTACAGAAGAGTAAAAAGCAAAAGTTGCTAGGCCAATAAGGTTTCCGAGCACAAGCGCTAGAAACAAACGTGCTATTTGAGTAAGAAGTTCTTTTAAGATCATTTTTTAAACTTCGTTATATTGTTTCCACTATAGTATAGTTATTTTGTTTTAAAGTTAACTTCTTAAGTGGTAGCTGTATAAATCTAATTCAGGAGATAAAAAAATGAGTCGCATATACGAAGAGGCCCACAGAAAACTGCAAGACGAATTCGGAACCAGGAAATTAGCTGACAGAGTTGAGGAATTTGTTTGTGTGACAGAATTCTCTGAAGATGCTAAAGATTTTATTGAAAACCAGGATTTCTTTTTCCTTAGTACTGTTGATGAAAAAGGAAGACCAACTGTTTCTTACAAAGGTGGTGCTGTGGGTTTTGCTAGCGTAGTTGATTCTAAAACACTTATATTTCCAATTTTTAACGGAAACGGAATGTATTTTTCTGCCGGAAATATACAAAAAAATTCAGAAGTCGGGCTATTATTTATTTCATTTGAGAAGCCGCATAGGATACGTGTTCAGGGTCGAGCTAACTTAAAAAAAGATAAAGAATATACAGATATTTACCCAGGCTCTGAAATCGTAATCAAGGTCACCCTATCCGAAATGTGGCAAAATTGCCCAAGATATATACATAGATATAAAAAAATATCCCAATCAAAAAATGTACCTGATACTAACGGAAATTTTCCTCTGGCAACATGGAAGAGAATTGACGGAGTTCAGGATGTTCTATCAACAAATGATAAAAAAAAGGCTGAACAGGCAGGCTTGATAACAGCAGAGGATTGGATGTCAAAAATAAAATCTGGTGATGAAGATGCATAAAATTGTATAAGTTAAAATCTTCAGTTATCCAAAAAAACCTTAAAAAGCTAAAATGATATCTACAACTTGAACTTAAACTAGTTTTATTCAGATAAAGTTTAATTAATAATTGTAATTAAACTATTTTAGAGTCCATACTTTGCATAGTTGGTTGCCACAGTAAAAAATTCAATTACTTTTGAAATAGAAAAATCAACACCATAGCCAATTAAACTAAACTAACGTATTGAGTTTAAACCCGACATTTGAAACTTGAGTGCTAAAGTTCCTGATATTTAAAAAAATAATAT
>NHHF01000031.1 GCA_002171155.1 Betaproteobacteria bacterium TMED156 | reverse complement strand
CAAAATTTAAGTAAATTCATTGTAGACTCTGGCAAAGAAAAATCTATCAAAACGTTGGCGTCTGAAGAAGCAAGATGCACTAAATCTGAAATGACTGTTATACCGGAAAGCTTGCCAAGATATAAGCCAGCATCAGCACCAATCATGTCACTTTTTGGGTGATCAAACGCAGCAACTAACTCTAAAGTTTTGCTAGAAAGCAAATGACTAATTATAGTTTGACCCATTCGGCCACTTGCGCCTGCAACTGCAACCTTAACAATATTGTTTCTTTCTTGAAATCTTTTATAATCATTCATCGAATTAGTTATTTAGGACCTTATCGTACTGGGTAGAATTTTCTGCTGATTCACCACCCCATACTCGAAGTTTATTATTTTGAAATTCTACAAAGAATGAGGTGTTCTCTGAAACTTCTTCACTTTTCTTTATGATAAAAACATAATTCCATTTTTCAGGATTAAAAGAGTCTACGATAAGTGGTGTACCCAAAATAGTGATTACTTGCTCTTTTGTTTGACCTTTTTTCAATCTTTCCACCATCTGTTTGCTGATAAAATTACCTTGAATGATCTCAGGTTTATATGGTGAAAACCAACCAGGAATTGAGGCATCTAAAAATGACAAAAATGAGGAAGGTTTTTTATCATTTCTTTCAATTGAACTGGAGCAAGAGCCAAGAAAAAATATAAAAAAAAGCTGAATAGGTATGAATATAAATATAATTTTAAATAAATGACTAATCACTTTCATAGTATTTATAGTATCCTATAATTTTATATGGTAATAGATCAATGGGTTCTTCAGTCGAACATATTGCTGGGCTAAAAAGTACCGGCTTAAGAGTTACCACAGCTCGTGTGACTATACTCGAAATTTTCGAGACATCCAATAGGCGACACTTAACGGCTGACGATGTTTTTCGTCTCCTTTTACAACAATCTTCAGATATTGGCTTAGCAACAGTATACAGGGTCTTGACCCAATTTGAACAAGCAGGAATCTTGCTTAGATCAAACTTTGAATCTGCGAAGTCAGTTTACGAGCTTAATCATGGTAATCACCACGATCACATGGTTTGTGTTGATTGTGGAGATGTTGAGGAATTTGTAGATGAAGAAATCGAAAGAAGACAACATCAAATTGCCGAAGAAAAAGAATTTTTTGTAAAAGATCACTCTCTTACCCTGTATGGATCATGCAAAAATTGTAATCAGAAAAAGATAAAACAAAACTGATCTGTTATTAATGGCTATTCAACTTGATAATTTAATTGATAAAGTGCGAACTCTCATAAAGATTAACTACGAACTAAGAGAAGAAAACTTTATGTTGCAAAAGAAACTCCTTTCAAAAGAACAAGAGTGTTTTAAATTAAATCAAAGAATTAAACTTGTCTCAAAAAAAATATCTGAAGTTCTCTCAATTAGACAATAGAGTCATGAAATTTTATGGCAAATGAAGAGTCAATAACAGCAACTATCTTAGATAGACGATACCAATTCGTTTGTCCAAAAGATGAACATGAAATGCTTCATGCTTGCATTGCATTAGTTGATTCGAGGATGAAAACCGTAAAAAAAACAGGACAAGTTCAAACTACGGAGAAAATAGCTATCATGGCATCATTAACTCTTGCCAGAGATTTTTTAAATTCAGGAAAAATGTATGATGAAAGTAATGAAAGTAAATTGGAGCATTTAGAAGTTTTAGTTGATGAAGCTTTGGCTCCGCAAAAAAAACTTTTTGAATAATTACTTTTTTTACCTTCCATGTTTAGATGAAGAAAAGTAATAAAGTAGCACTCCAAAAAAAATCATAGGTAGACATAATAGTTGTCCAATAGACAAGTTAATTAAGACAAACCCTAGAAACGGATCGGGCTCTCTAAAATATTCGGTAATAAATCTTAAAATACCATAGCCAATTAGAAAAGAAGAAGACAAAACACCTAACTTGGGTTTAAATTTTGAGACAAATAATAAAATAAAAAAAAGAAAAATGCCTTCTCCAAGTGCCTGATATAACTGAGATGGATGTCGTGGATCTAGACTTCCAGATTGAGGAAATATCATTGCCCAAAAGATAATGTTTGGATCAGCGATCCTTCCATATAACTCTCCATTAATAAAGTTACCAATTCTTCCAAACATTAGTCCAAGAGGGACTAAGGGGGCAACAAAATCAGAAACCATCAAAAAACGAGTAAAGAAATTTGCCCTATTAATATGTTTAATAACTCTTCTACCGAATTTTGGTCGGTTATTGGTGAACAATAGTAAGGCAAGAATTACACCAATAAGACCTCCGTGAAACGACATACCGCCTTGCCAAACCGCAAAAATTTCTAGGGGGTTATTGAAATAATAAAAAGGTTTATAAAAAAAAATGTAACCAAGCCTGCCACCAAAAACAACTCCAAAAATTCCATAAATCATAAGATCCTCAATATCTTTTTTGTATACACCACGAAATCGAAAGTTATTTTTAAGCTGCACTTTACCCATTAAAATAAATGAAATAAACGCTAGAAGATACATTAGTCCGTACCATCTAACTGGTAACGGTCCTAACCAAATTGCAACAGGATCAAATTGAGGATGCATAATTACGCAAGGCAGTAAATTTAGTAAGAATATACAAACAAGTAATTTTCATGTAATAAATAAATAGATTTATACTTTTACCTAAACAATTATATAAACTAATAGAAATTTCTATAAAAATGAAACAGCTTCGTTCAAAAAACATCACTAGTGGTCCTTCCAAAGCTCCCAATCGATCAATGTATTATGCAATGGGATATAAAAAAGAAGATTTTTCCAAACCAATGGTCGGAATAGCAAACGGTCATTCTACAATTACACCATGTAACAGTGGTTTACAGCAAATAGCCGACGCTGCGAATCAGGCAGTGAAAGAGTCAGGAGCAAACCCACAAATGTTTGGAACACCTACAATTTCTGATGGTATAAGTATGGGAACTGAAGGTATGAAATATTCTCTTGTCTCTCGTGAAATTATTGCCGACTGTATAGAGACATGCGCAAATGGACAGTGGATGGATGGTTTAATTGTCATTGGTGGTTGTGACAAAAATATGCCTGGTGGAATGATGGGAATTGCAAAGGTAAATGTTCCATCAATTTTTGTTTATGGAGGAACTATCAAACCTGGGTTCTATAAAGGCAATGACTTGACAATTGTTTCCTCTTTTGAGGCAGTAGGACAATTTACTGCAGGAAAAATTGATGAAAAAGAATTATATGAAATCGAAAAAAGAGCCTGCCCGGGGTCAGGATCTTGCGGAGGAATGTTTACTGCCAACACGATGAGTTCTGCATTTGAAGCAATGGGTATGAGTTTACCTTTTTCCTCCACTATGGCCAACGAAGATTATGAAAAGAAAATCAACGCTATTGAATCAGCAAAAGTTTTAGTTGATGCTATTAAAAATCAAATTCTCCCGAGAGATATCATTAACAAAAAATCAATAGAAAATGCAGTTGCTGTCATTATGGCAACTGGAGGATCTACAAATGCCATTCTTCACTTTTTGGCAATTGCAAATGCTGCAAAAGTTGAATGGGACATCGATGACTTTGAAAGGGTTAGAAAAAAAATACCAGTGATATGTGATTTAAAGCCCTCAGGAAGATATGTCATAACCGATTTACATAAAGCTGGTGGTATTCCAGCAGTTATGAGTGAACTACTGAAAAAAGGATTACTTCATGGAGATTGCATTACTATTACTGGAGAAACTGTTGAAAATACATTGCAAGAAGTTTCAAAGGGGATTTTGAACAAAAAACGTGTAATAAGACAGATCGATGATGCACTTTATAATGAAGGTCATTTGGCTATCCTTAAGGGGAATATTGCGCCTGAAGGTTGTGTAGCAAAAATCTCAGGCTTGAAAAGTCCGAAAATTACTGGACCTGCAAAAGTTTTCGATTCAGAGGATGAGGCAATGAAAAGTATTTTAGAGCGAAAAATTAACTCTGGTGATGTAGTTGTTATTCGCTATGAAGGTCCAAAAGGTGGCCCTGGTATGAGAGAAATGCTAGCACCTACCTCAGCTTTGGTCGGTCAAGGTTTAGGAGAATCAGTTGGACTTATTACTGACGGGAGATTTTCAGGGGGAACATGGGGAATGGTTGTTGGTCACGTTTCTCCTGAGGCATATGATGGTGGATTAATAGCAATGATAAAAAATAAAGATCTGATTACAATAGATGCAAAAAAACAACTGATCCAATTAGAAATTTCAGATGCTGAAATCCGGAAAAGAAAAAAAAATTGGAAACAACCCGAAAGAAAATATAAATCTGGAGTATTAGCTAAATATGCGGCATTAACCACATCAGCAAGTATGGGAGCGTTTACTTGAAATTAAACAATATAAGAATAATTTCTACTCTCAAATCTGCAATTTGTCTAATTTGGTTCATTAACTTAAGATTCTTTATAAAATAAGTGATGGAAGTTTTCGCTCAGCAAATTATCAATGGATTAATTTTAGGAAGTGTTTATTCTCTTGTTGCTTTGGGATACACAATGGTTTATGGAATTCTGCAACTAATCAATTTTGCACATGGTGAAGTGCTGATGTTTGGGGCGATGGTGTCCCTTACAGTAATTTCTTTTTTGCAAATTTTTTTTCCAGGAATGCCTGGTGAATATTTACTAATTTTTGCTCTTTTTACTGCAGTTCCGGTCTGCGCAATCCTTGCAGCTACTATTGAGAGAGTAGCTTACAGACCACTTAGAAAAGCACCAAGGTTGGCTCCATTAATAACTGCTATTGGTATTTCGATTATTTTACAAACTATCGCTATGATAATTTGGAGTCCTAATCCAAGAGTATTTCCTGATTTATTGAACATTGAAACTATCGAAATTTTTGGGGCATTTATATCACCTAAACAAATACTAATAATCATAACCGCAGCCTTTTCAATGATCCTACTCATGTTTTTTGTAATGAAAACAAATTTTGGCAGAGCTATGAGAGCAGTTTCAGAAAATCCCGAAATGGCCTCACTAATGGGAATATCAGTTAATAAAATAATCACAATGACATTTATGATTGGGGCAAGTCTTGCAGCTATAGCTGGGATTTTAGTGGCTCTCAATTATAACTATGTTCACTTTACAATGGGTTTTATTCTTGGACTTAAAGCCTTTACGGCTGCTGTTTTAGGAGGAATTGGTAACTTAGCTGGTGCTGTTCTTGGAGGCTTACTCCTCGGTCTTATTGAGAGTTTAGGGGCAGGATATATGGGCACTTTAACAGGTGGTTTTCTTGGAAGTCATTATCAGGATGTTTTATCTTTTGGAGTTTTGATTTTAGTCCTTATAATCAGACCATCAGGAATACTTGGAGAACGCGTAGCTGATAGAGCATGAAAATGAATTGGAACTCTTCTTTTAAAAGTAAATCATTTGTTTTAACAGCACTGTTAGTTTTAATTATAGTTCTACCATTCCTCATCGGTTATCTCGGAAATGCATGGATAAGAATATTAACATTTTCTTTGTTATACATTATGCTTGCATTGGGTTTAAACATTGTGGTTGGCTACGCTGGGCTTCTTGATTTGGGTTATGTTGCTTTCTACGCCGTTGGTGCATACTTTTATGCTTTAGTTTCTTCACCCCATTTGCAAGAACAATTTTTTTTTATAAGTCAAGCCTTCCCTGTTGGGTTTGGATTATCATCACTGAGTGTTATTTTGATTGCTGCCTTTGTTGCTGCCCTTTTCGGCATAATACTTGGATTTCCCATATTAAGACTTCGAGGAGATTATCTAGCAATCGTAACTCTTGGCTTTGGTGAAATTATCAGGATTTTTATGAATAACTTGAATAGTCCAATTAATTTAACTAATGGCCCTCAAGGTATTGGAGAAATACAATCGTTAACAATTTTTGGAAATGACTTATCACAATCGATAAACATTGGAATGCTAAACATACCCTCAGTTCAATTGCATTATTACTTATTCTTTTTGATTGCCTTAATAATTGTAATTATTAGTTTTAGACTTGAGAATTCTAGGATTGGAAGAGCATGGTTAGCTATCAGAGAGGATGAAATTGCCGCTAAATCTATGGGTATAGATACTAGAAATATGAAACTACTTGCATTTGCCCTTGGTGCTTCTTTTGGTGGAGTTTCTGGTGCTATGTTTGCCGCTTTTCAAGGGTTTGTCTCCCCAGAGAGTTTCATTCTAATGGAAAGTATTGTGATAGTTGCCATGGTTGTTTTAGGTGGTTTGGGGAATGTTTACGGGGTGATAATTGGTGCAATTTTACTTTATGCGATTCCTGAGATATTGAGGCTTACAGCACGACCTATTCAAGATGCTTTGTTTGGTTTTGAATTGATTGCTCCTGAAGCCCTTAGAATGCTTTTGTTTGGGATCTCTATGGTTCTAATCATGCTCTACAGGCCTAATGGTATTTTCCCAAGAGTTGCTAAAGTAAGGAACATCTGATATGGATTCAACATTGCTTGAAGTTAAAAATGTAAATAAAAAATTTGGTGGGCTTGTAGCTTTGGATGGTGTCTCAATCGATGTAAAGTCCAAAGGTATTGTGGGACTCATCGGACCAAATGGAGCCGGGAAAACGACACTGTTTAACGTGATAACTGGCTTCACTTTGCCTGACAGTGGTACTTTTAGTCTAAATAATAAATCTTACTTTCCTGGTTCTATTCATAAAGTTAATAGGGCTGGAATTTCAAGAACTTTTCAGAATATTCGACTTTTTTCTAAAATGTCAGCACTTGAAAATGTCATGGTTGGTAGACATCACATAACTAAAAGTATAAGCACAGGAGTTTTTGGATGTCTTTTCAAAACGAAAAAATTTAAAAAAAATGAAAAAGAAATAAGAGAAAAATCACTTCAATTACTTGAGCTTGTCCAAATACGGGACAAAGCTGATTTTCCTGCAAGTAATCTTTCATACGGGGATCAAAGAAGATTGGAAATAGCAAGGGCTCTAGCTACAGAACCAAAATTGCTTGCTCTCGACGAGCCTGCAGCAGGAATGAATCCAAAAGAAAAGGAAGATTTAAAAAGATTATTATTAAAACTTAATTCAATGAGTATTTCACTCTTATTAATTGAGCATGATGTAAAACTCATCATGAGTTTATGCAAGGACTTATTTGTGCTTGACAGAGGTAAAATCATCTCACGAGGGTCTCCTGAAAGTGTTCAAAAAGATTCTGGTGTTATAGATGCTTATTTAGGAAAATGAAAACTTTGATAAAAATTGATAACCTCTCAATTAACTACGGAGGTATTAAGGCGGTTAGGAATATTAGTTTCTCTATTTGTGAAGGAGAAAAAGTTTCTTTAATTGGAGCCAATGGTGCTGGAAAATCAACTACTCTTAAAGGTATTTGCGGTCTAATTATACCTGTAAGTGGAACCATACTATTCAAAGGTAATCCTATCAATCATTTGCCAGCTAATGAGAGAACCCGCTTGGGTATAGTTTTAGTTCCCGAAGGTAGAGGGATTTTTTCAAGAATGACTGTTTTAGAAAATCTTCAAATAGGGGCATTCTCTCGGCAAAATAAAGACTTGGTCTTAGTCAAAGACGAAATCGAGTTACAATTAATTCAATTTCCCAGACTAAAAGAAAGAATATCTCAACTTGCTGGTACTCTATCTGGTGGTGAGCAACAAATGCTAGCTATTAGTAGGGCTTTAATGAGCAAACCCAATCTTTTACTTCTGGATGAGCCATCAATGGG
Source organism: Betaproteobacteria bacterium TMED156 (assembly GCA_002171155.1). Next base: position 4,247 of record NHHF01000031.1, on the reverse strand, counting down.
GTTAGCTCCATTATTGGTTGATCAAATCTTTGAAGTAATAAACTCAATTAACAAGCAAGGTATAACCGTTTTTGTTGTTGAACAAAATGCAAAAAGAGCTCTCGAGATAACTGACAAGGCGATTGTAATGGATTCTGGTGAGATAATAAAAACTGGTAGCTCAAGTTCGATTATTGATGACCCTAAGGTCAGAAAAGCCTACTTAGGCATTTAAAATAAATTAATATGTATTCCTACGAATTCAAACATAATAAATCAAGACTTTTAATTGTTGGTTACGGTGATGTTGGAAAGCGAATTTTAGAGTACAAAGATAGATTTGCTGGATTTTATCCTTTTAAAAATATTTTTTTTGACCATTTTCGAGTAATAATTGTTTCAAGGAATGGACTTGAAAATTTAGATTTTCAGGCTTACAAAAATTTTAAAAAAAAAGGTGTTGTCGAACTTAAACTTAATTTAGATCAACATCAGAACATAAAAAAAATTTCCAAATTACCTACACACAGCATTGTATTAATTCCACCAAAAGGTTCACTTACAAAAAATAATATAGAACATAATGATGATTTAAGGATGAAAAAATTTTGTACTTATCTCAAAGAATCAATGAACGTGAGGGGTGTTTATATAAGTACAACGGGTGTATATGGAAATGCAAATGGAAAATTAATTGATGAAACATACATATGTAACCCCAAACAATCAAGATCAAAAAGAAGATTGTATGCTGAGAAGATTTTTAGACTTACAAAAAGATTTCATATACTCAGAGTACCAGGAATTTATGCTCAAAATAGACTTCCGCTTGAACGTTTAAAATCAAGAAAACCTGCACTGGTATCTTCTGATGACGTTTATTCAAACCACATTCATGCTGACGACCTCGCAAGAGTATCATACATGTCACTATTCAAAGGAAGAAAAAAAAGAGTTACTAATGTTGTGGATGATTCAAAACTCAAGATGGCTGACTATTTCGACCTAATAGCAGACTTCTACAACTTACCAAAACCACCAAGAGTCGACAAAAATGAGTTAAAAAAGCTTGTGGAACAAGAAGTTTTAAGCACCATGATGGCAAGCTTCTTTCAAGAATCCAGAAGATTGAAAAACATTCGATTAAAAAAAGAACTAAGAGTTAGTTTAAGGTTTCCTGACGTAGAATACTTTTTAAAAAAAAATTTCAATAAGAATTAGCATCATTCTCCGACAAAAGCTCTTTCTATTACGTAATCACCAGGTCGTCCAAGACCGGCAGAAACTTTGAAGCCCTTGTCATCCAAAATTTGAGATGTTTCCTTCAACATTTCTGGACTTCCACAGATCATTGCTCTATCGAATTCTGGATCAAGTTGTGGTAATTTTGTATCCGCAAACAAAGTGCCATTTTTAATAGCTGTCGTAAGTCTACCTTTGTGGGTAAATGCCTCTCTAGTTACGGTAGGATAGTAGATTAATTTTGAACTTACCTCATCTCCCAAGAATTCATCTTTTGGTAATTCATTTTTAAGGTATTCAGAGTAAGCGAGCTCTGCTGTTACCCTCACTCCATGCACTAATATTATTTTTTCAAACTTTTCATAAGTTTCAGGATCTCTAATGATGCTCATAAAAGGTGCAAGACCAGTACCAGTAGAAAAAAGGTAAAGTCTTTTACCAGGATTGAGGTCATCAAGAACTAGAGTTCCTACAGATTTTTGACTTACTAAAATAGAATCGCCTTCTTTGATAAATTTTAGCCTGGAAGTAAGCGGTCCGTTTGGAATTTTTATAGACAAAAATTCGAGATGTTCCAAGTAATTCGGACTTACAACACTATAGGCTCTTAATAAAGGTTTCTGATTTACTTCAATTCCGATCATTAAAAAATGACCATTCTTGAAGCGCAAGGATTGGTTTCTTGTAGTTTTAAAAGAAAAAAGATTTTCTGTCCAATGTTTGACGGATAAAACTGTTTCTGTGTTGCAAATCGCCATTATAAACTCTATTTTATTCGCTTAAAGCATGATAAGTGAGGTCAGCTTTGCTGATTAGTTCAAGTGCATTTTCATGAGTGGAATTTAAAATGACTGGGGGTGCTAAACCAACCTCAGCCGCTTCTTTCCATCTAGAAGCGCAAACACACCATTTGTCACCAGCGGACAAACCGGGGAAATTAAATTCAGGTCTTGGTGTTGATAAGTCGTTACCTTTAGATATAGAAAATTGCAAAAAAGCCTCGGTTACTTGAACACAAACGGTATGTTTGCCCTCATCATCAGGGCCCGTATTGCAACATCCATCCCTGAAAAATCCGGTAACAGGATCCAAACTGCAAGGTTGAAGTATTTCGCCTAATACATTCTTTGAGGACAAGCCAAACCTTATTTTAAGTCAAAAATTATATTAATTTAAGTCACCGACTAAAGAAGTACGAATATTTACTGGCAATGGGTCAATAGCTACAGCATACTCAGGATGATCAACACCCATCGAAAGGCAAACCCCATATTTTAGTGCAGATATCATTTCTTGATTTAACTCAAATCTCAAAAAGTGTACTGCCGAAGTTTTATTTTCATTAGATCGTTCTATATCTTCGTCAGCAATACTCCATACTTTATCACACCCTTCAACTCTGATCCATACTTTATGCTCAATAGATTTAAGTAACTGAAGAACTTTTTTTCTTTCTTCAATGTTTGGATATTCGATCATCATGGTGCACTTTAAATTCATGCCATCAGGAATTAATGGATTATAGGCTTCAAGTTCGTCTAAAATTCCACTAGATTCAAAAGTTCTTTCGATTCTTAACATTTCTTGAATCTGATAACGAACAGTCTTTTCATCTTCAAATAATAAGGAGATGTGGTCACCCAAAGATACTCTGCGGTTCTTCTTGTGTTCAAGAACTTCCGAACGAAATGTATCCCTTTTCTTGGAGTAATCTTCAAGAGACCATAAGGAACTAATCTTAATTTTAGTAGACATCTTCACCTTTCAAAATTAATTAGAAATTTGTATTTAATAATATATTAATAACTATTTAATGACCATAAGCCTTTGCAAGAAGTTCCAAAGGGTGTTTGACAAACGTTTCCGTGTCGGGAAATTCATTAACTATACCTTGATCTATGTGATGACTCGCTAATTGGCAATCAGATGCAATAGTAATGAAACTTGTGTCATTAGATTTGGGATGATTTTTCATTTTTCTGAATACAGGCTTACCTATTTTCATTGCTGTTTTGTGAAATTCTTTTTTTACACCCCATGTCCCAGCATGTCCCGAACATCTCTCTACTGTGTTTACTGAAGAATTTGGTACCATTTCCAAAATTTCTCTTGTTTTTTGACCAACATTCTGGACCCTCAAGTGACAACTCATATGGTACGAAACATTTCCTAAACTCCTTTTAAATTCAGTATTTAACAAGCTATCTTTCCTGCGAAGCTGTAAATATTCAAAGGGATCAAACATTGAACGTTGAACTAACTTTACATCTTCGTCATCTGGAAACATTAAGGGTAGTTCTTGTTTAAACATTAATGTACAAGACGGGATTGGGCTGAGAATGGCAAATCCTTCGGATGCAAGTTTAGCTAATTGAGGTATATTTTTTTTCTTCAATTCAGCAACCGATTCAAGGTCACCTAACTCAAGTTTGGGCATTCCACAACAAGTTTGTTTATCAACTACTACAAAAGAAATTTCATTTTGCACTAATATTTTAATTAGAGAATGGCCAATGTTTGGTTCATTCCAATTAACAAAACAAGTAGAATAAATTGCGACCTTACCAAGAGATTTTTTTCCATTGATTACAGGAAATTTTTGAGACTTTAAAGAAGCTTTATCAAACGTTTTCTCTGCAAAAGTTGGAAGCCAAGCATCCTTGTGAACGCCAAACAAGCTATCTCCAAGCTTTCTGGACAACTTGTTATTTATCATTAAATTTGTTGCTTTAACTACTACTGGAATAGATGCTAGTTTTCCATTTGTTGATGTATTGGATAAAATTTTATCTCTGTATTTTGTTTTTGTACCTTTTTTAAATTGGATGGCCTTAGCACGCAACATTGTATGAGGAAAATCAACATTCCACTCATGCGGAGGGACGTAAGGACATTTAGTAAGATAACAAACATCACAAAGATAACATTGATCAACAACTTTCCAAAAGTCTGATCTTTCAACAGAATCTATTTCACCAGTTTCACCTTCATCTATAAGGTCAAAAAGTGTTGGGAAGGAACCACAT
>NHHF01000030.1 GCA_002171155.1 Betaproteobacteria bacterium TMED156 | reverse complement strand
TTGCCGTTATTGCCCATATTCTCGTTTGGGCGTGGCGCCCTTGGTTCTACTAATCTTGATCACTTTTGAGTGATTTCGTAACAGGAGGAAAGTCATGGAAGCTTTAACTAACCACAGTTCAGTTTCAGATGTACCGCAAAGAAATAGTGATAAAAGCGATTCAGTTGCTTTTAACATTATTTTTGTGACAATTTTTATGCTGTTCTTGGCTATAGCTGTATTAGCCAGTTTTTTAAGGATGCCTTGGCGATCCTGGTTTCCTGGAGCGGAACAAAGTTCGTCTTTGATTGGTGGCATTAAAGCGGCTGTTTATACTTTAATGTCACATTTAACTTAATAGGAGATTGAGTTATGTGGAGAGTATGGAAATTGTTTGACCCATTGCGTGCAATGGTGATTCAGGGTGTATTTTTGTTTGCATTAGCCGCTATGATTCATTTCATTTTGCTAAGTACAGTCAGATTTAATTGGCTAGACGGCAAACCGCAAGCAGAGATAATGGGTTCAACTGATGTTGCTCCGGTAACAACAGTTGCTCAAAACTCTGGTAAACAGTGATGTATTAAAAAGCTTGGTTCCGGATGGAGATTAAAATTTAAATCTTCATCCGGTTCTACTTAACCGCAGTAACCGGGAATTAGACCGGAGGATTAAATTATGTCAATGTTGAGTTTTGAAAAGAAATATCGCGTAAGAGGTGGAACTCTTGTTGGGGGGGACTTGTTTGATTTTTGGGTTGGTCCCTTTTATGTTGGTTTTTTTGGAGTTACAACTATATTTTTTACATTTTTAGGTACAGCCTTGATTCTTTGGGGAGCAGCATTAGGTGAAACATGGAATTTATGGCAAATAAGTATAAATCCACCTGATATTAAGTATGGCCTTGGATTAGCTCCAATGGCAGAAGGTGGTTTGTATCAAGTGATAACTGTCTGTGCCATAGGTGCTTTTGGTTCATGGGCATTAAGAGAAGTGGAGATCTGCAGAAAGCTGGGAATGGGCTACCACGTTCCAGTTGCATTCGGTTTTGCGATTTTAGCTTATGTTACATTGGTTGTTTTTAGACCAATACTACTTGGTGCTTGGGGACACGGCTTTCCATACGGAATAATGAGTCATCTTCAATGGGTATCGAATGTTGGATATCAGTTTGTTTGGTTTCACTGGAATCCAGCTCATATGATTGCAATCACACTATTTTTTACTACTGCTCTTGCGTTGGCTTTACATGGCGGACTTATTTTGTCCGCAGTTAACCCTCAAAAAGGTCATTATGTTAAAACTCCAGAGCACGAGGACACATTCTTTAGAGACACAATAGGATACTCAATTGGCACTTTAGGTATTCATAGGCTTTTAATGTACTTAGCATTGGCCGCAGTTTTCTTTAGTGCAGTTTGTATCATTATCAGTGGTCCTAGTTGGTTATGGGTTGGAAACTGGCAGGATTGGTGGGGTTGGGTGCTTGAGATTCCAATTTGGAACACACCTTATAAACCTTCTTCAATTTGAATCTGAACTAGGAGACAATAATGGCAGAATATCAAAATCTTTTTACACAGGTTCAAGTAAATGCTCCTTCTTATCCTGGAGTTCCGCTGGATAGAGAAAGGGATACAAAAGAAAGAATATTTGAACCTTGGCATGCAAGACTACTCGGTAAGCTTGGTAATGCTCAAATTGGCCCAATTTATTTGGGTTTTCTTGGAGTAGCTTCGATTATATGTTTTGCCCTTGCTTTTTCAATAATTGGAATGAACTATTTATATCAAGTAGACTTCAATGCTGTCCAATTTATCAGATATATGTTTTGGTTATCGTTAGACCCACCTGATGCTAAATATGGATTAAGTTTTCCTCCACTTATGGAAGGTGGATGGTTTTTAATAACTGGATTTTTCCTGACTGCATCAGTAATGTTATGGTGGTTTAGAACATACAGAAGGGCAATTTCCTTGGGAATGGGAACTCATGTTGCGTGGGGATTTGCTGCTGCCATCTGGCTATTCCTTGTTTTGGGCTTAATTAGACCTGTTTTAATGGGTAGTTGGTCTGAAGCCGTTCCCTATGGAATTTTTTCTCATTTGGAGTGGACTCAAGTGTTTTCAATACGATATGGCAATCTTTTTTGGAATCCGTTTCATATGTTGTCAATAGCCTTTCTCTATGGCTCTGCCCTACTTGCAGCAATGCATGGTGCAACAATTTTGGCTGTGAGTAGATTTGGTGGTGATAGAGAAATTGAGCAGATAGTGGATCGAGGAACTGCTTCAGAAAGAGCAGCTCTTTTCTGGCGCTGGACAATGGGGTTCAATGCAAGTTTAGAGTCAATACACAGATGGATATGGTGGTTTGCAATTTTAGTGTGTATTACTGGTGGAATTGGAATTCTACTAACTGGAACTCCTGTCGATAGTTGGTACTTATGGGCTGTCAAACACAGTGTAATTCCGTCAGATCCTTCAATTTGGCCAGTAACTCCAAATTATGCAGGAGATAGCTAAGAGTTTTTTAGTTACGTTTTTTAAGAAGAGGTAAGAAGCAATTTCATTATGGATTGAGCTTCTTATCTCTTTTTTATTTAAGTTTAAAAAAAAAATATATGTTATTTTTAAATATAAAATTTAATTTGGTTAGAGAGTTCACAAACTTTTTACTTGGGGAAATTTAAATTTTAGCTTCATTCATTGATAGAAATTTTACTTATTGGATTTTCAGAGAAAATGTTTTTCTTTCTAAAACTTTCTTTAAGGCATTTTGTCTGATTTAAATGTAAGATGATTTTTCATAAATTTTAATTTTCGGAGGGTATATTTTGAAATTTTTATTTGCATTTTTTATTGCTTTTTTCGGGACAACCATCTTTGCTGCTAATTGCTCGACTGATCTTTCTGCTGCAGACAATATGATGTTCGACAAGAAAGAGATTAAGGTTGATTCCTCATGCCAAAAGTTTGAGATCAATTTCAAACATAAAGGTAAGTTGCCAATCAATGTTGGTGGTCACAATGTTGTAATCATTGAAACAAAAAGTTTTAATGCCCTAGTTCCAAAAATTGACATGAAATTAGGTGCTGAATCAGGCTTTTTGCCTGATATGCCTGAAGTGATCGCTAAAACCCCGATAATAGCAGGTGGTCAGGAAACCAAGCTTTCATTTGATGCCACCAAACTCAAAAAAGCCGGGAAGTATACCTTCTTGTGTAGTTTTCCTGGGCATTACGCAATTATGAAGGGAAACCTTGTTGTTAATTAGGTTTTATAAGCCACTTAATTGATTTTATTAAAAATTCTGGGGTTTTCTCCTTGTGATTATTCCCCAGTCTTTTTTAAAATGGACCATTTAACATGACTGTTTGATAATTAAGAGCTGAAGCTAAACTAACCCACAATATATAAGGCAATAAAAGTAGTGCTGATAATTTTGAATACTTGTTGATATGAATAATTAATATCAAAATGGAGCTCCACAAAAATATAACCTCTAGTAAAGCTAAATCTGGTCTTTGCACAAAAAAATAAAAGTAACTCCAAATAACGTTTAAGCCACAACTAAGCAGACTAATATTAAGTAATTTTTTTTTGTAATTAATATCAGACTTTGCGGTTTTATATGCATTTGCAGTGGAAATAGCAAATAATATAAATATGATGGTCCACACAGGACCAAATGCCAAATCGGGTGGCTTCCAACTTGGTTGGGACAATGAATAATACCAATCATCTAGTTTTGTTAAATATCCACCAATTGATGCTGTTAAAAAAGCAACTAAAGAAAACAATAAAATTGGCATATATTTCAAATTTTTGCTATCCCAAGTAAATGTGCCAAGTCTTTAAAGAAAATTTTTATATGTGCTTTTTTCTTTTGTTTAACCAATTCTTTATTCATATATGAGTCAAATGTAATTTGTTGCACATCTTTGTCTTTGCAAATATCAACAAACCTCTCCCGCAGTTTGTCGCTTTTATACCAAAACCATTGCATTATTCCCAAAATCCAAAATACTTTACCATGGAGCTGCATAAATCGCTTTCTGGCAAATAACAATTCTTTTCCACTTTGCTTTTTTAATGCCAAAAAAGTTGCTTCAGCAGCTAGCTCACCTCCAAGCATGGCGTAATATATTCCCTCACCAGAAGCCGGAGCTACGACTCCAGCAGCGTCCCCCGCAAGGATCACATCTTTCCCGTTATCCCATTTTTTTAATGGCTTAAGAGGTATCGGAGCACCTTCACAACGTATTGTTTCAAAATTGTGCATTCCTAAATGACTTCGTAGGGATTGAACAGAGCTTCTTAGAGAAAACCCCCTATCCGCTGAACCTGTCCCAATACTCATGGTTTTGCCATGCGGGAAAACCCAACTATAAAAATCAGGAGAAAACTTTCCAGAATAGATTACATCGCATCTAGAGGGGTCTATAGTCTTTCCATCACTAACTTCCGGTACTTTGACAATTTCATGGTAAGCAAAAACAAATTTAGATAACTTTGCATTTGGAATTTCTTGTTTCGCAACTCTTGAATTGGCACCGTCTGCTCCTATTAAATATCTTGTTTTAATTTTTGCTTTTTTTTGAGAGGTATCATTTATGGATTTTCTCTCTCCAAAATGAACTGTCATGAAATCATCATTTCTCTCAACATAATCAAAGGATCCAATTTTTCTATCACATCCGTTTTGAGTTGCCCTTACCCTAAGCCATTCATCAAATTCATCCCTGTCAACCATTCCAACATATCCGTTGTCTATGGGTATATCAACTTTTTTTTCTTTAGGTGAAACCATTCTTGCACATCTAGCTTTTGCAACTAAAAGATCGTCTGGTATTTCATAATCTCTGATTGCTCTCGGAGGAATTGCTCCACCACATGGTTTTATTCTACCTGCTTTATCCAGCAATAAAACTTTAGCTCCTTTTTTTTGAAAGAGTATTTGCTGCGGTTGAACCGGCCGGTCCTCCACCAATTACAACTACGTCATACAATTCGTTTTCGATGGAATGATTCAAGTCTTTCATGTTGTACTCCCTGAACGTGAAATAATAATATTTGTTTTATTGTTATGGTTATTTAGATAAGTTTTAGATAAATCAATATTGAATGCAATTTTTGCCGCAATAACAAAAAGAATACATTCTGCAAAAAATACAATTGCATATGCGAATCCTATGTTTGATACAAACGCGCGAGCAATGTCACTAAAAATAGCCCCTAGGAATCCTCCGCTTCCAAAAGCAATTGCCTGGGCCGCTCCCCATAGGCCAATTCTAGTACCTTGAGTTTTTGATTTTCCCTCGTTGGCAAGTTGCATCATAGAAGCAATAGCTGCAATTGAAAATGAACCATTCGCCACTCCAAGAATAAATACATTCAATTCTATAAACCAACCTTTTCCATTTATGCCCCCCAAAACCAATCCGAATAGAGCGACAGCAGAAAATAGACATCCACCCACTATCCAAGCTTTTAAAGAACCGAATTGTTTACCTAATAATTGAAGGCTTGAGAGACCAGCAACCAATAGCATTCCAATTAGTACTCCAGTGTGTTGTATTCCAGATAAACTTGTAGTTTGACCTGGGGTCATATTAAAAACTATACCCGCAAACGGTTCCAGTATCAGATCTTGCATACTAAAGGCAAGCATGGAAATAAAAACAAAAACTGTAAAATGTTTTGCTGTTTTCTCACTCCAGATTTCTTTTAAAAGAGCAAAAAAGTTATTATGTTGCAATCTTTTATCACCAATCTTTGGTGGTTCCAAATTATGCTTGTTATTTTTGTTCTCAATATTCCACAATGCTAAGAACGTTAGTAAAAAACTAGTTATAGAAATTATAGAAGCAATAATCAAAAGACGTTCAGGACTAAATGGATCTAAAAATTGGCCAGAAATTCCAGCTGTAATAGCAAATCCACTTATCATCATTAACCAAACAAGAGTTGCAGCCGAAGCTCGTTTTTTAGGATCTACTTTTTTCGCAAGTAGAGTTAATAGTGCTGTCCCTGCTGCGCTTACACCAACACCTATCATTAGAAAACCAAGAATCGCTATTGCAACTCCAAGTTTGGGGGATGAGTACATAAGAACTGTTGCGAAAGTTGAAGTTACCCCTCCCAAGCACAGGACAGCAATTCCAATAATTATCCAAGGAGTGCATTTACCAGTTTTGTCACTTCCAAATCCCATTCTTGGACGAATTATTTGGACAGCATAATGCATGGCTACAAGTATTCCAGGTAATAACGCTGGCAAGAGAAGTTCAACCACCATGACCCTGTTGAGGGTTGAGGTAGTAAGAACTACCACACCTCCAATTGACATTTGAACTATTCCAAGTCGGAAAATTTGAGTCCAGTTAAAATATTGGTAGTTACTCATATCAACTAAGAATCGATATTGAACGGAGTGCAAATGCAGATATCATCATTCCGGATACAAAAATTGGTACCCCCACAGCACTATAAAATAATGCTTTTTTGAGTGGATTATTTAGAAAAATACGCATTAGTAGCATTTGCAGAATAATTAGAATAAATAAAATCGCTGCAAAAAAATAAGTATTCCATGAGATTAGAAGCAGAAAAACTAAAAATTGCGGAGTTAGCATGGTTATGCAAGCTGATTTAGCTGCTCCAAAAACTCCAAGTTTCACTGGTAGTGAGCTAATACCCATTTTTTTGTCACCTTTGATGGATTTGAAATCATTTAGAGTCATTATTCCATGTGCACCCAAGCTATATAAAAAAGCCAACGTTAAGGATCTCATTTCAGGAATTGCTCCACCTGCCATTACGGCTGCTCCAGTAGCCCATGCAATTCCCTCATAAGATATTCCGCAAGCAGCATTCCCGTACCAACCATTTGTTTTTAATCTGATTGGTGGCATACTATAGGCCCATGCAAGGATCAAACCAACCAAAGCGGCAACAAAACCCCAGGTTCCCAGAAAGGAAGCAACAAGTAATGAGAGAACTGTCCATAAAATAGCAATAATTAGCCCCCAATTTCCCGGAATTCTACCTGATGGAATTGGTCTGTTTGGCTGATTTATTGCATCGACCTCTCTGTCAAACCAATCATTAACAGCTTGGCTTGAAGCACAGACCATGGGCCCCGCGAGTATTAAACCCACTAAAATCAAGTTCCAGTTCTCAGATAAACTTTCACCCGAGGCAATAACACCACAAGAAAAAGCCCACATCGGAGGAAACCAAGTGATGGGTTTAAGCAATTCTGTAAAAGCAAAAAAAGATATTTTATCCATTAATGTATTTTCTGCTTGACAAAATCATCTGTCAATTTAAAGTTACACTTATTGGTAATTTTTTTTCAGTTTTATTAAATAAGGTAAATAATTATGGAAAGTTATGTTGACAGCAAGTCTATTCCCAAAGCCTCCGTTGTGGGGAGTGGTTTTGGTGGATTAGCTGCAGCGATTCGCTTGCAAAAGAAAGGTTACCAAACAACTATTTACGAACGTCTTGATAAACCGGGTGGAAGGGCCTATGTGTTTTCTCAAGATGGATTTAAATTTGATTCCGGCCCAACCATCATAACTGCTCCCTTTCTTTTGTCAGAACTTTGGGAACTTTGTGGAAAAAAGTTTGAAGATTATGTTGATCTTAGACCTATGCTTCCATTTTATAGAATTCGATTTGATGATGGAACATCTTTTGATTATTCGGGTGATCCTGAAGCAATGAAAAAAGAGGTTGCCAAATTTTGTCCATCTGACCTCAGTGGATATGAAAAATTTATGAGTGAAGCGGAAAATTGCTACAAAATTGGATTTGAACAACTTGGGAACCTGCCTTATAACTCAGTTTCAGATTTAACATATTCTATTCCGTCCATGATACGGATGAAGGCTTGGAGAAGCATATATCAAATGGTTTCTTCTTTTTTCAAAAATGAAAAATTAAGACAAGTTTTTAGTTTTCATCCCCTACTAATTGGTGGAAACCCCTCCAAAGTAACTTGTGTTTATAGCTTAATTGCTGCTTTAGAGAGACGGTATGGAGTTCATTCAGCAATGGGTGGAACAGGTGCAATCGTAAATGCTTTAGTTGAACTTTTTGAGAGTTTGGGTGGAAAAATTTGTTTTAATTCAGAAGTAATTAAGGTTGATGTCAAAGAGAATAAAGCAGTCGGAATCAAATTAAAAAATGGACAAAAGATTCAAAGTGAAATAATAGTTTCAAATGCTGATACTGCCTGGACATACCAGAATTTAATTGACTCAGAACATAGAAAAGTTTGGACTAACAAACGAATTGATAGAAGTGATTTTTCAATGGGACTTTTCGTATGGTATTTTGGAGTGGACAAGAAATATGGGGAAGTCCCTCATCATACGATTCTTTTAGGTCCCAGTTACATTAATCTATTGAATGATATATTTAAGAATAAAATCTTAGGAAAAAATTTCAGTCTTTATTTGCATAGACCGACTGCAACCGATCCCTCCATGGCACCTGAGGGCTGCGATACTTTTTACGTTCTATCTCCTGTACCAAACCTTGAGGGAAATATTGATTGGTTTTCTGAGACAGAAAAATACAAAGAATCAATACTCAACTACTTAGAAAATTCATTGCTTCCTGGTTTAAGGTCTTCCATAGTTACTTCAAAAATAATGACTCCTCATGACTTCGAGAACAAGTATTTGGCATTTAGAGGTGCAGCCTTTGGAATGGAGCCAATACTTACTCAAAGTGCGTGGTTTAGACCTCACAATCAAAGCGAGGACATTGAAAATTTATTTATGGTAGGTGCCGGAACTCATCCGGGGGCAGGAATTCCTGGAGTATTAACATCAGCAAGACTTTTAGACAAAGTAATTCCGAGACCAACTTTTCAAGAAGGAACTCAAAATAATCCTCTTTACTCAAGGAAGGCTATATATGGAAACGTATGAAAAAAAAGATCCTGATTGGACAAGATATAAAGCTGATAGTAAAAGAATCATGGCTGTAGGTTCAAAGTCTTTTTTTGCTGCCTCAAGGCTTTTTCCAGAAAGATTAAGTACTCCAGCAACAATCATTTATGCATACTGCAGATTAGCTGATGATTTGGTAGATTATGGAGGTGGTTTTAGAGCAATAGATGAACTAAATGACAGATTAGATGCTATTTATTCAGGAAAACCTAAAAATCTTGGTGTTGACAGAGATTTCGCACAAGTGGTAAAAACTTTCAAAATACCAATTGAGTATCCAAAAGCTTTGATTGAGGGATTTCTCTGGGATGTTCAAGGCAGAAAATACCAAAATATTGATCAATTGTGTGATTACTCGGCAAGAGTTGCTGGAAGTGTTGGAGCAATGATTGCATTGGTTATGAGAGTAAGGGATACAGAAGTGATTGCTCGCGCATGTGAGTTGGGCATTGCAATGCAATTAACCAACATTGCCAGGGATGTAGGTGAAGATGCCAAAATGGGCAGATTATACTTGCCAACAGATTGGTTTTTTGAGGAGAAAATAGATCCTGAAAATTGGCTCAAAAATCCAGGCAGCTCAATTAAAATAAAAAGGATTATAAAGAAACTTTTGAGTGAAGCTGATAAATATTATCAAAGATCCGATGAAGCGATCACAGTCCTCCCTAGAGATTGTAGGAGAGCTATTTATGCTGCGAGGTTAATATATGCAGAAATAGGTCACAAGATTGAAGAGATGGATCATGATTCAGTCAATAATAGAGCTGTTGTTGCTTTTCAGAGGAAACTTATCCTGATATTGCTGTCATATTATAAGAGTTTATTGCCAAATTTTTATTCCTCAAAATCGTTACAAAAAAACGCATTAGAATCTATTAAGTTTCTGATAGAACCAGTTAAGAATTTGTCAAAACATCACAGGTGTTCGACGAGACCACTAAATTTTTTTCAACGTGTTAATTGGGTTATAGACCTCTTTGTGAGATTAGAAGCCAGAGATCGCTATCAACTAGCTGACCCTAGGCATCCGCCAAGGTAACATGAGCTTCGTTAATTTGGAAGAGAATCTATTCAAATTAAGCGTTTCATGCATCACCAATCTTCTGTCACCAAGCAATCCAGCTGATAAAAGCGTGCGGGAGTAAAAGGGAGTATCTTCGAGAGTTCGTAAAATATGTGCTGGTCTTGCTGGCTCCGCACGCATGACTCGGGGGATGACCCATCTTGAATTAGGTAGATCTTGACGAGGTGGAGGAGCAATTCTTTCAACATTACCATCGGGAAAAAAACGAAGAGGAAGTACTCTTTGCCTGCCAATTCTTTGCTTGATATCATAAAATACAAGAGTGCTACCATCTTCAAGTGTTGTTCTGGCCCAGTCCCATTCCTTAAATGGCTTTTCTAGAGGTTCGTCACCTTCATTGGAGTCTACATATCCGTGACCTTTCCATGAAATGTTGTGGCTAGGTATGTCGACTTCAATTGTCGCAGAGGGTGCTATTGGTCCCCAACGGTGTTTTTGAGCATCATCTAGCCATGTTCTATACAAAAGAAATTTATCGCAGTTTACTTTAACAGTTCCCTGTACCCTTTTTGGGAAAGGAGTTGAAATTTCGTCTATTGTTACTTCTATGCATGTGTCAAAACTTTTTATGTTGCTGTTTCCCACCTTAAATGATTCTTCACTTCTTTCTACAAACTTACTAGACCTTTCAGTCATAGTCCAAGTTTTTTTATTGGGTTCGTAAAGAGCGACATTGAATGCACAAAAATTTTCAGGATCGACTTCCTTTTGTTTTTTTTGAGCATTTGTATAGTAAGGCGAGAATACACTTCCAACAAATACAATTATGGTTAAAGCATTACGTCCATCTTCACTTGTTCCATCAATGTACCACCACAAATATCCACCTGAATCTACTTTTTGGTTAAACCTAGGTCTTCCATCAGGGCCTCTGCCGCTAATTGGCCTGAAATTGTTGCCATTGGAATTCCCGGTCCCGGGTGAACGCTCCCACCTGAAAGGTAAAGACCTGGAATCTTGCTGCGGGAGTTTGGGCGTTGAAATGGAGTTAACCATCCGTGAGTTCTTCTCCCATAAAGGCTCCCCCCCGTAGATGGGAACCGTCGATGAAAGTCTACTGGAGTACTTTGGATCCAAGATTTCTGATTTGTTTTGATAGAAAGACCACAATTCCTCATTAGTGATACAGCTGACAATTGACATATCTGGTACTCCATTTCAGTAATTTTTTGGTTATCTCCAGTTGCTGGAGCATTTACTAATATAAATAATCTTTCACAACCTTTTTTTTGTTTATTGGTAAAACCCCTATCCTGAGCACATATATAAACAGTTGGAGAACGGGGAAGTTGCTGTTTTTTAAAAATATCTATAAATTCATTATTGTAGTTGTTATTAAAAAAGACGTTATGTCTGGACAATTCAAAATTATTGACCTCACCGTGCACTGTCCAAGTTAATGCCGAAAGTGATCTTTCAGAAATTTTTATTTCTTTTGAAGCGATTTTCACTTTTTCACCTAAAAGTCCTCTTGATAGAGCACTCACATCACCATTAAAAATTATGTTTTCTGCTAATATTGAATTACCATCTTTAAGTCTGACACCAGACACATGTCCTTTGTAGGTTAAAATTTCTTCACAATAGTTTTGATGAAATCTTACACCCATTTTTCTTGACACTCTGACCATAGCTCTTGTAAGTTCAACCATTCCCCCTTCAACACTCCAAACGCCTCTCATTTCGACATGCGGAATCAACATGAGAGTAGCGGGAGCAGACCAAGGTGAAGAACCGACATAGGTTGCATATCGACCAAAAAGTTGTTGAAGTCTTGGGTCTTTAAATTGTTTTTGTAAACTAAACCAGTAACTTCTCATAAGACCAATTGAAGCCAGTAACTTTATTCCTGAAATTCCTAGTGT
>NHHF01000029.1 GCA_002171155.1 Betaproteobacteria bacterium TMED156 | reverse complement strand
TGAAAATCAAATAAATATTTTAAGACAAGTGCATCAAGCAAATTTGTTTAAGCTTTTGGTTCAGGATCATGGAAACAAATGGAGCATTCAGGAACTCTCTGAGCAAATGTCTAATTTAGCAGATGTAATCATTGATACTACACTGTTTTGTGTTTGGAAGAGTTATTTTCCTAGTGATAAATTTCCCAAAATTGCTGTAATTGCCTTCGGTAAATTAGGAAGTAAAGAGTTTGGCTTTGCCTCGGATTTGGACTTAATTTTTTTAACCAAAACTATACAAGACCACAATTATTCTACCTATATCAAAATTATAAAAAGATTTATTTCTTGGCTTTCAGTTTCAACTTCTGCTGGAAGCCTTTTTAGTATTGACTTGAGACTCAGACCAAATGGAAATTCTGGTTTACTTGTCACCTCCCTTGAATCATTTCATGAATATCAAAAAAATAAAGCTTGGCTATGGGAGCACCAAGCTGTTTCCAGATCTAGATTTTGTGCAGGAAACAGAGAAATAGGAGAAACATTTGAAGAAATTCGTAGCTCAATTCTGCAAATTAGACGTAGTCCCCAAAAATTAACTGAAGAAATAATTTCGATGAGAAACAAAATTACATCCTCATATGAAACAAAACCCAAATTATTTGATATTAAGTATGATAATGGTGGAATGATTGATATTGAATTCATCACACAAGCAACAGTTCTGAGATATGCAACATATCATGAATCATTTTGTCAGAACATTGGTACTATAAATTTATTGAACGATTTTGCATCTAAAAAAGTTTTACCGGAAAGCTTAACAATCAAGGTAGCTAATATCTATGCAGAATATAGAACAATACAACATAAATACAGGTTAAAAGGGGAAAAAAATGTCAAAGTGGATTTTGAAAACTTTAAGATTCAAAGAAATTATGTAAATCAGCTGTGGAAAAAAGTTTTTAAAAATGCCCCCGTAAATATTAGGAATTTATCAGATCTTAATTCAGAGAAATAACTTTTTTTGTTACTCCTCAGATAAAATAAACAAGATAGGAGAAAAAAATGCAAGTTGTGCCCATGTCTAACAGGGACGGTTTTATATGGATGGACGGTGAATTTGTTGCTTGGAGAGAGGCAAATATTCATATCCTTACTCACACCCTTCACTATGGAATGGGGGTTTTTGAAGGTGTAAGATGCTATGAGACGACCAATGGAAGTGCTATTTTTAGGATAGGCGAGCATACTCAGAGGCTTATAAACTCAGCAAAAATCTTCCAAATCAAAATTCCCTTCTCAAGGAATGATCTTGAAACTGCTCAAATTGAAGTCGTAAGAATGAACAAACTTAAAGCTTGTTATATTAGACCTATTGTTTTTTTGGGCTCAGAAAAAATGGGATTGAATCCAGAGGGTTGCTCAGTTCATGTTTCAATTGCAGCATGGCCATGGGGTACTTATCTTGGAGATGACGGTCTTTCAAATGGAATAAGAGTTAAAACTTCCTCTTTCAGCAGACATCACATCAACTCGTCAATGGTAAGAGCTAAAGCTTGTGGATATTATATTAATTCAATTTTAGCCCATCAAGAGGTATCAAAAAATGGATATGATGAGGCTTTGATGTTAGATACTGATGGTTACGTTTCAGAGGGTGCTGGAGAAAACCTTTTTATTGTTAAAAAAAATATCATTTACACAACCGATCTCACTACTTGCTTAGACGGAATAACAAGGGACACTGTTTTTGAACTTGCAAAGGAAATGGGTATTACAATAAAAGAGAAAAGAATTACTAGAGATGAAATATATGGGGCTGATGAAGCTTTTTTTACTGGAACTGCTGCAGAAATAACTCCAATAAAAGAACTTGACGACAGACAAATTGGAGACGGAAAAAAAGGTGAAATAACTAATAATCTTCAGCAACTATTTTTTGACATAGTAGCTGGAAAAACAGAAAAGTTTTCTCATTGGCTTAACGAAATTTAAGTAATAAAATGATCAAAACTAGCTCACCACCTAGAAAAATTGTCAAAGTAAGCAAATTCAGCGAAATTATCTATTGTCCTACTAAAGAAGATTCAAACTGGAACAGTCATCCAAAAATATATTTAAATATCGGTAAAATGAAACATGCTTCATGCCCATATTGTGGTACAAAATTTGTTATTGAAGATTAAATTTCAGATTTTCCTTAATACTAGCTCTTATTTCATTTAGTTTGCTGTCAACTTTTGATAGGGAGATAAAATCCAATTGATTTGACTCTCTTGCTAAATGTAATTGCTCAATTGCCAGACGCAAATCTCCCATAGCAATGTATTTTTCAGCAGTATAAATATGTGCCTTTGCTCTTAAACCTTTTTTATCGGCAATTAATGCTCTTGATGCCCAAACAGAAAAATCATTAGGCCATTTTTGAATAATTTTTTTTGCAATTTTTTCAGCAAGAAAAAGTTTATTTAAATTCACTAAAGCTTTTAGTTTTAATTTCATCAGTGCTCTTTCACTTGGATGCTCTTGTCTGAGCGGAAGAACATTATCAATAATTTTTGTTGTTTTTTTAAACTCATTCATAGCATTCATCAAATTAGCTTCAGCTAAAGCAATCATAGGTTTGAGTCGTATTTTATTCTTTGAGTATTCCAAATTTTTTTTTAGTTTTATTATTATTTGGTTAGCAGTTGTGTAATTATTTCTATCAAGCAAGTTCCAGAAAAGTCCGTATAACTCCTTAATTGGAATCTCGTTCATTTCTATGGATAAATGAATATTTTCTTTATTGTATTCTTTCAAATTAACTAAATCTGAATTATTGCTTAATCGAGCTTGAATCAAGGTAAAGAATTCTTTCCTAACACTGGTTTTAATGGGGAATTTTTCTTCAATTGGAATCCTGGATTTTATTTCAGCAATCCTTTCAAAACTCATAGGATGTGTTGAAAACCAAGGTGGTTTCATTCCGGACAGCATATTTGCAAAGTTAAGTCTTTCTAGCATACTTACCATATGAGTGGGTTTGAATCCTGCTGAGGTTAAAAACTTCAAGCCTACTCTATCAGCTTCGTTTTCGGCAGATTTGGAAAAAACCAGCCTTTTTTGATTTGCTATACCTTGGCCAAGTGCCATTAGTCCAAAAGCTGCGTCTGAATTACTTGAAGATGCAGCCATGGCCGATAAAATTGCTGTAGCTATCATAAGGGCAGATGATTCTTTTCTTTGTACAAACATTCTTGCTATATGTTTTTGAGTAATGTGAGCAAGTTCATGTGACAAAACAGACATTAACTCTCCCTCAGAACCAACGTTCAAGAATAGTCCAGTATGAACTCCTATTTTTCCACCAGGTAAGGCAAAAGCATTTAACATCGGATCTTTAATTAAAAAGATATCGAAATTGTTAATTAAATTTACAGCATCTCCAGAAATATAATTATTTTCAATTGCTTTTTTTATTATTTTTTTTACCTCTATACTCAAATAGTCAGTAGCTTCATCATCATTAAAAATTACCTCGGCTCTTGCCAATCTGTTAAATATTTTGGACCCAAGAATCTTTTCACTTTCAACAGAAAGTTCTCTTGCAGCAGATGACCCTAAGTCCGGTAATTCAGCTGAAACTCTTATTGAAAAAATAGTGACCAAAAAAAATACACCTCTACAAAAGAAAAGAAAAAAAACTTTTATTTTTATCTCCTAAAATTTTAAGATTATAATTTGATAAATATCTAAGCTTAATAATGAAAAATTTAACTCATTTCAACAAAAAAGGTAATGTTCATATGGTTGACATTGCTGATAAAGATGATACCAAAAGAAGCGCTATAGCTAATGGTAAAATTATAATGCACCTCGATACCTTAAAAATTATTAAATCTGGGTTGTCAAAAAAAGGGGATGTAATACAAGTTGCTAGAGTCGCTGCAATACAAGCAAGTAAAAAAACTAGTGAACTTATTCCTTTATGCCATACGATTAGCATTTCAAATGTAGAAGTAGATTTTATAACCAAGACGAGGGAGAGATGTATTTTATGCAGTGTCAAAGTCGAGTCAACAGGAAAGACTGGAGTAGAAATGGAAGCTCTCGTATCAGTACAAATTGGACTTCTAACTATTTATGACATGGTCAAATCAATTGACAGAGGTATGATTATTACTGATGTTGGTCTTGAAAAAAAAATTGGAGGTAAAAGTGGAATATGGCAAAGAAATATTAGAAAATCATAGTTGCAAGTCCTAAGAAAATCAAAAAACCCATCGAATCAGTACCAAAAGTTAACAAAACTGAGGATCCCACTGCAGGATCTTTGTTTAATTTGTTGAGTATGACAGGAATTAAAACCCCGAATGCGGCCGCAACAGTTAAATTCAATAATATAGCCAACATCATTGTTAAACCCAATAACATCGAAATCGGCTGATCAAAATAAAGCCAATAAGCAAATAATCCTGCGACTGCACCCCAGATAATTCCATTTATAAAAGCAACAGATAACTCCTTTATAAATAGTCTTGAAATTGACAGACTTGTGATGTGTCCAAGAGCAATCGATCTGATCATCAAAACCAAGGTCTGGTTTCCTGAGTTTCCGGCAACCCCAGCGATTATCGGCATAAGAGTTGCAAGCGCAACAACACGTTCGATTGTTCCCTCAAAAACTCCTATTACTCTAGATGCAAAAAATGCGGTTAATAAATTGATTGCCAACCACATCCATCTATTTTTAACAGCCGTAAAAACTGAGGCAAAGACATCCTCTTCAACTTTGAATCCAGCATTCGTGAAGGTTTCTTGACTATTTTCTTCCATAATGAAGTCAACAATTTCAGCTACAGTTAATCTGCCAACTAATCTCATTGAATCATCCACTACAGGAGCCGAAACTAAATCATATTTTTCAAATGCTTTTGCAACTTCTTCTGCATCATCCTTTACATTTAAAGCCAGAATATCTACCTCCATAATTTCTTTTACAACCGTCTCAGGATTTTTAATCAAAAGGTTTTCCAAAGATAAGCTACCTGTAAGAATTCCCTTTCTATTAGTAACAAATAGTTTATTAGTATGTGGTGGAAATCCATCTAATCGTCTGAGGTATCGGTGTACAACTTCAAGATTAATATCTTCCCGAATAGTAATAACCTCGAAATCCATATATGCACCAACCGAGCTACTCGAGTATGACATTACCGTTCTAAATTGTTCTTTCTCTGAGATTGAAAATCCATCTCTAACTTTCTCTACAATTTCGTATGGTAAATCATCAGCTATGTAAGCCAAGTCGTCAGGGTCTAACGATTGAGCAATGTGTATTAATTCATTCTTGTTCATCCAATTCGTCAATGATGGTCTTACAGGTCCACTGATTTCAATTAGGACATGAGATTTGCTGGTGATGTTTACTTGCTTCCAAATAAGCTCTCTTTCGGGCATAGGTAATGCCTCAAGGATATATGCTATGTCAGCTGCATGTAATTCATTTAATTTAGATAAAAGAGTACTTGTTTGTTGATTAGCAACTGCTCCCTTTACAGTTAGTTTACGTTCTTTATCGAAAACTAAGTTTTCACTATCAATCAACTGAGATTCCAGGCTAAATCTTGACAATAATTCCTGTATTTCAAATAGAACCTTTTTGCCTACTTCAGGATCCCTCATTGATTGCAAATGATTATTTTTTTTAGAAGTAAGTTTTACCTTATTCATTTTTTTAAAATTTCAAAGCGTAGAGTATTCAATACTTGAGATGTTTTCGGTTTAAACCCAGTCCAAATGTAAAAACTTTCAGCCGCTTGTTCTACTAACATTCCCAGCCCATCCAAAACATTTTTAGCACCAGAAGCCAACGCTAATTTCATAAAAGGAGAGTGTGTTTTGCCATAAAAAAGGTCAAGGGCTAAGGGACAGTCATTAAATATTTCTGAGGGAATATGTTCAAAATCAGAATCTGCAATACTTGCAGAGGTAGCATTTATAATTAAATTATAATTAAACATTCTTTTTTCTGTTTTACTTAATGTACTGAAATTATTTTTGAAGTCCTTAATGGTTATGTAATCAAATAGGTTTGATGAGAAAATAGAAGAAAGCATATTTAAATTAGTGTGACTTCTGTTTATGATCGTTATTTTTTTAAAATTATTTTTATTAAAAACTGGCAAAATCCCTCTAGTTGCTCCACCTGCACCACATATTAAAATACTTCCACCTTTGATCTTCTTAAGATTAAAACCTTCAAGACTTTTAATTAATCCATAACCATCTGTATTGTCTGCTATAAATTTTTGTTTATCAAAAAAAATTGTGTTTACTGCGTTAGCTTTTTTAGCTCTTACAGTTATTTCGCATTTATTTGAACTAGCAAAATCAAATGCCTCCTTTTTCAAAGGAACTGTAATATTCACTCCTGTGAAACCCTGTTTAATAAGTTCCTGTAGGGTGTTGTTTAATGAACCACTTAAAACTTTTACTTTTATGTAAGAAATTGAAAGATCAAATTGTTTTGCAAATAACTCATGAATAAATGGGGACCATGAATGCCTAATAGGGTTACCCAAAACTGCAAATTTTTTTTTCATTATGAGTTGAACCTTAGGTTAATTATTTAGTATACGGGACGTAATTTTATTTTCATTTCTAAACAATCAATGCTTTCAATTTCCACTTTTGAAATTTTACTGGTAGCAGACTTTCCGTCATTTTCTAACTTGAAAGTCAATGGGGCATGTTGCAATGAAAATTGTCCATTTCCAATATAGTCACAATCCATTATTAGTTTACTATCTTCATTATTATTCCAAAATTCTTTTGCTTTCATTTTTTTTTCTATCAGCCATCTAAACACCCAATATCTCTCCATAAGTTTTTGATAATTTGAATATAAATTTTGTTTTTTTTCAAAATGGATTATTTCAGTATCAAGTTTTTCTTTTGTAAAACTTTTTAATTTTTTATCAACAAGGATTGAACAAAGTATCTGCCACTGATTAATAAAATCAATATATCTTCGTAATGGTGATGTGGTCCATGCGTAATAATCTACCCCCAGATCATCATGACGTGCAACTTCAGTTTGCATTCGAGTAATTCCACATTTATTGGTTCGAAAAGCAGTTGGTTGTGATAATTTGTGTAGCA
Source organism: Betaproteobacteria bacterium TMED156 (assembly GCA_002171155.1). Next base: position 3,208 of record NHHF01000029.1, on the reverse strand, counting down.
TTTCCCCCCACACAGTGTTGGCAAGAATCATAAATTCAGAAACTACAACATCAGCTATAGAGCCTCTTTTTCTAACCTCAATTTTAGGAGTACCTTCTGAGCTCATACTGGCGAGATTTTTCTCTTGCCTGGAAATGACAGACACTTTAAATTCTTTTCTCAAGTTTGATGCGTAGTTTTTAAAATTTCTATTTTTTCGAAGCTTGGTAGATAAAAAATATAGTGTTCTCAATCCTTCCCAGGGTAATTTAGAAGATATAGAATTCTTTTCGAATTCGTTCTCCCACTCTCCAAATCGTAAATTCTTTTTAATGAAAATTTTTTCTATCAATGTTTCTTTAGAAATAACTAATCCTTCATCATCAAATAAAACATACAGAGAAAGTACTGGCTTTGATGTATCTTCATCAAGAGAAGCTAACTTCAAAATCGAGTTTGGAATCATAGTTTCTTTTTCACTAGGGGTATAAATGCTTAAAGCCTTATCTCTAATACCCATAAATTCACAATCGTCAGGGCTCAAAAAAACAGCTGGAAGGGCTATGTGTATACCAACCCTCCAATTACATGAATGATTGTTTTGTTTTTTCACTTCTATTTTTTTTAATGACAGTGCATCGTCAATCTCATTAGTTGTAAGGTCATCAATAGAGTACGCCTCTACATCAGAAGATAAAAGGTTTAGAGTTGTCAGTAAATTTTTTTTACTTCTTTTCAGGTAAATTTTTTTTTGCTCTAAATTTTTTACTTTATTTAAAAAGGTAATTTTGTGAAGTTGAAATGCTGATTTTAAGATACCAAATTTATATAAAACCTGATGTAACGATAGTCCAAGATGAGCTGCGACTTTTTTTATAGCAATGTATTCAGTTAATTTATTACTTTCTTGCGACAAAAGTGTTGTACCCCTTTTATTAATTCTTTCAGGTAATATTCCTTTTATCATTTGGTTAATTAAGTATTTTTCCTCCTCTGCTGCTAGTTTTTTTATTAATTTCCGCTTAATGGCAACCTTAACTATTTCATCTGGAACAGTTCTAAAGGCTCCTTTTTCTTCTCTTCTGAAATATATTGGATTTTGAACAAGACACATTAGTAAAGCAGCTTTTTTTTTACAATCCACCTCAGTTGAATAATACTTCTTACTTATATCAGAGACTGTAAAATTAAATTTAGGTGCCACTTTCCAAAGATCCTTAACATTTATCGTATTACAAATTTTTTTTGCTTGTTCGATAAAATTACTTTCTATTTTATTTATTAAGAGCAAAGTTGTTTTGTGTTTTTTTACTTTTTTTGTTTCACCAGATGGTAGTATTATTTTAATATGGTTTCCGATATCTGAGCTTATTACTCCAATCCGAAATATATTTTTGTCATGGAAAAATATATTCACTTTTGATTTACCTTCAATTTTTCAAGAATCTTTTTATGGATTCCCCCAAAACTGCCGTTGCTCATTACTAAAATAATATCCCCTCTCCTGGAAATTTTTACAATACTTTCAATCAAATCATTTAAATTTTTAAATGATTTTGGGTTTAGGTTTGATCTGGAAAAAATACTGTTTAAATCCCAGTTTACCTTTTTACAAAATACAAATAGCTCATCGGCTTCTGAAAAAGCCTGTGCTAAATCTTTTTTCATTGCTCCCATTTTCATAGAATTAGATCTTGGTTCAAATGCTACTAATATTTTTCCTGTGGTTGAATTTTTATGATTCTTTGAATTTTCAATAAAATTTTTTCTAACAGCTTGAATTGTTAATTTGATTGCCGTTGGATGGTGGGCAAAATCATCAAAAACTTTTATTTCATTAACCTCCCCCTTTAATTCAAGTCTTTTTTTGATGCCCACAAAAGTATTGATTGCTTTTGCTGCTACCTTTATTGAAATACCTAAACAACCTACCGTTGCAACTGCAGCAAGAATGTTACTTTTGTTGTGTTCACCGAGTAAAGAGGTGCTAAATTCAACCTCTTCTTTCTTGCTATTTAAAATATAAAATTTTTCCCTCATTCCACCAAAATTGTTGGTTTTATTATTATTAGTTTTAAAAAACCAATTATCACTATCATTAAAAAAAGTGGTTTTAGACCATACTCCACGTTCAATCAACCTTGTGAGATTCATGTCATTTTTATTAATTATGATTTGAGATTTTGAAGGAATAATTTTCATCCAATAGTGGAATTGGTCTTCAACAGCCTTCAAGTCACGAAAAATATCAGCATGATCAAATTCCAAATTATTCAGAACTGCTATTTTAGGAGTGTAATGAAGAAATTTTGAACGTTTGTCAAAAAAAGCAGTATCGTACTCATCTGCCTCCAAAACAAAAATTCCGTTTTTTTCTCCTAATTTTGCTGATAAATTGAAATTGTTTGGAACTCCTCCAATCAAAAAACCAGGATTATTCCCAGTGTATTCAAGGATCCAAGCAATTAGGGCACTGGTCGTTGTTTTACCATGTGTCCCAGCTACTGCTATTACATGTTTATTTTTTAAAATAAATTCTTTTAAAAATGCTGGACCTGAAATAAATGGCGATTTTTGGTTTAAAATTAACTCAATAATTGGAAACTCTCTTGTGGCAACATTTCCAATAACCCATAAGTCTGGTTTCATTTTTATTTGTTCGTGGTCATAACCCTCAACTATTTTTATACCAACATCTTTTAATTGATCGCTCATTGGTGGGTACACATTACTGTCACAACCTGTAACTTTCATTCCAAGATTTCGTGCTAATAATGCAAGACTTCCCATGAATGTCCCACAAATACCAATAATATGAATATGCATAGATATATTTTAACTACTAATTAATTAGATAGAAAAATGAATCAGATAAAACAAGAAATTGCCTCGATAGCTGCTAAATTCGTTGTTGAAAATGGATTTAGTTATTATGATGCTAAAACCAAAGCGCAAGAATTAATCTTTTTAAGAACTGGACAGAAAATAAAAAAAAAATATCTACCAAACAATATCGAATTGGATCAAGCAATAAAGAAACATCTTATGTTGTTTTTTAAAAAAGAACATCTAGAAAGATTAACAGAATTAAGAAAAAAGGCTAAAGATTTAATGGAAATTATAAAAATATTTAATCCGATTTTAATTGGATCAATCGCAAATGAAACAGTAACTAGATTTAGTGATATAAGAGTCTGTTGTTTTACGGAAACGACGAAAGAAATCGCTA
>NHHF01000028.1 GCA_002171155.1 Betaproteobacteria bacterium TMED156 | reverse complement strand
CTTATCAAACTGCGCAGAAAAATGTAACTTCTCAAACCAAATCTATAGAATCTCAGAAGCGGAATATCGAAGCCCGAGATCGAGCTATTGCTAACAGACAAGCAACAATTCGATTACAAGAACAGAATCTGGGAACGATAAAGACATCCCAAGAAGCCAATACCAAACGCAGCAAAGCCGATTTGGAATCAGCTAAAATCCGATTACAACAGGCACTTGAAACGGTTGAGCAAGAGACCTCGGTTAGTATCAATTCAGAGATTCAAGCACAATCGGGATTACTACGTGCCGAAAGTGCTTTGCAGTCAATTGACGATGAGCTCGGCTGGACTGTGGTTAAGGCACCTCTGTCAGGCCGTGTCACGCGATTGGCATTTGAAGAAGGCGAGATTGTTATGGGATCCCGATCAGGTTATGGCTCTCAAGGCCCAGCAATTTTGGTTATTTCAGATCTGTCCAAGATGGTTGTTAAAACAAGGATCAACGAAGCGGAAATTTCGAAAGTAGCCCTAGGCCAGCAAGCAGAAATAACGATAGACGCCTATCCTAATCTATTATTCAGTGGAGAAGTTACTGAAATTGCTCCGAGTGCAAATACGGGACAAGGCTCTTCTGGTGTAGTAGCTTTTGAAGTTGTTATCGAAATCGCGACTTCAGAATATGAACTTTTACCTGGAATGTCGGCGAATGTTGATATTATTGTTTTCGACGAAGTATCAGTTCTACAATTACCGATTGAGGCTGTTATTGTGTCTGAAATGCTAACCGCTAACGTGACTGTGTCGAACGTAGACCTTGGTTTGTTAGTACCGAATCAATCGGTTACTCTCGAAACACTAGTTGGGAAAAAATACGAATCTACAGTTGGCAAAATCAATGCAGATATTGACCGTCATAATGTTGAAGTTTTGCTGGATAAAAATTCAAATGGATTACGAGTAGGACCGACATCTATACACTTAACCTCTGAAGGGAAATTTGATCTCCGTGATTTGTCAACAAATATTGAGGCCGAACGAAAATACTTTGTTCAGCTTGATGACCTAAACGCTCCTAAACTCAAAAAAGACAAGAGAAAAAAAGACAAAATTGAAGAATTAAAAGGAATCAGAACGAGAGTTGAGGTTGGTCAGCGAAATAATACGCATTTTGAAATTACCAGTGGCATTTCGAGCGGTGCAGTAGTTTACGTTCCTTCCCTAGACCAACTCACCCGAGATAACAGCTCAAAAAGATAGTGATTATTAAAACTCACTTGTATAAGGATGTCCGGTCTCTTAATTTTTGTTGAAAAATTTGAGATGTCATGTAAAACCTAATTTTTATAGAGTTACTTAGTATTGGAGGCACATCTATTACAATAAGAGCTTAGCGTTTTACTTACCGTGCATCACACCCTTGCTGTTGCAAACCACCAGTAACACTCGAGTAGCCTCTTTCTCCCATTGCTGTCTACTGCTCATGTTCTACCAAATCATTTTTCGATGTATTTAGTCCTATCGTTCATAAAAGGGTAATTATGATAGGTAGACCAATTAGTCGTTAGCTAATATCAGTAATGGTTTGGTTATTATGAACTGAGGTAAGTCGTTGGCCTTTTTTAGTGCTATGGATTTTTTATAGAACTTTCCTACCATTACCCGGTACCAAACTTGTCGAGAACCAGTAGTTGTAACTCTAGAAACCTGAATTGGCATCGGTAAACTTGCTTCCTCTAATTTTCGTGCCAGTTTTATTGCATTTTGTTCATTTTGGAACGAGCCAACCAACAGGGTATAATACTCACCATCCATTAATCGATCTTTTTCATTGATAAAATCCGAAGATTGTGAAGTCTCACTTTCCCTTGTGAGTAAAATAATATCAACTCTTCGGTTTCTTTGACGATTCGTATTAGAATTATTAGGCAAAATAGGGGACTGTTCCCCTCGGCCGATAGCTAATAATCTATCTGGATTGACCTGAAAATGATCGATTAAATATTGTTGAACAACCTCTGCTCTTCGCTCAGATAGTTCCAAGTTGTAATTCTCATCTCCTACGTCATCGGTGTGTCCCTCAATTACTACTTTAGTTTCAGGGTAGGCAGCAATGGCCTGTGAAATCTCGCCTAGTTCTTTAACGTAACTTTCAATTTCTATTTCGTATGAATCAGTCTCAAACATAATGCACGGCAGAGAAATTACTAACCCGCGCTTTTCCTGCCGACTAGAGACTGTCCGTAAGTCAATCACAGAAATTGGGATAGTTTTTGTCTGACAGTTACCCGCTAAATCACAGAGGGTTGCAACATAATGATATGCTCCTTCGTTATTGTTGCTTTCAGAGATCAGGGTAGTCATTTTAAGCTTCCAGAAAAATGGGTTAGGAGGAGAGCCATACCCACTGGTTTCTTCTAAAACCTTTTTCCCATTTTCTACTAATTTAACTTCCCAATGAGAAATTTCGGTATCTTCATACCTAAGATCAATTCCAGACCGATGACTTGCGTGGCCTTCTACAGACAGAGCGTCATTCACTAAAATAACTGGTTCCGCCGATAAACTAAAAGTTGGAGCAATAGTATCAACAATGATGGTTGTTCTACTATGTTCTACTTTTTCCCCATTGGGTTTCTGCCAAATGACCTTTGCTGTATATTGTCCGTCTGTTAATGGGTTCTGAGCAAAATTGGTTCCGTCCCAGATCACTTGGTACCTATCTGTATTTTGACGAAAGTGAGTATACTTCTGAACGATTCGCTGATATTCATCCCTTATTTCTAATATCCAATCATCTATTTTTTGATTGTTTTCAATCCCTTTATGCAAAGCCCCAAATGTAAAAGTCACAACATCATCGCCTCCGTTTAGGCTAGGCGAAAAAATCGATGGTGAAGCTATCAGACGTGAACTAAAGTCTAGTGGAGCTGGCAATGAATTGGTTACAATGGTTTCAGCTGATCGTGTCAAATTTGGTTCAATATCAATGATACTTTCTCCTATTTCTACTTTCTGATTCTCCGTTTGTATTGTAGTGTTTTTTCCCCAATTTATGGTAGCGGCAATCCAATGATCAACTGTTCGGGGCAAATGAGACCATCGAGTATAGGCGTATTCCAATCTTAAGGTTGCTATAGTTTTTCTACTTTTCGATTGCAAATTACCAGTCTGAAAGGTTGTACCAATCTGATAAGGATAGCTTAGATTAGATTTGGATTTTTGGGTTGGAATAGTTAACCCCGCACGCAAAGCGAAGTAACCATCAGCAACTTTAATTCCCATGTTATTAGTTTTAAATAGAGAATCAGGCAATGCAAAGAACCACTGCTCAATACCAAGTTGTACTTTATTGTTGTTACTCACCGATGCACCTAAATTCCAACTGGCAGATAAATGAGTTCGAGGTGTTAGATGATAGATCGATCCAAGTTGAGCAAAAGGATTTGTTGGACCATTATTATCTTCAGCTAGATTTCCCAGATCCATTAATGCGAAATCGAAGGTTGCTGTTCGGTTCATCCATAAAAAATTCGCTTGTCGATAGTGTAATCCCAAATCTAGAGCCATCTGAGCATTCATTGATTTATGCGAATCAGTGTTAAATGGCTGATTTGAAGCTTTAAAGTATCGAATTGTTGATCCTATACCGAGTTGTTCACTCCAAGGAATACCGTAGCTAACTGCTGCACCAATTTGATACTTTGATAAATTAGTGGGCTGACCTGACCAATCTTCTCGCCAAAAAGCAATAGAAAAGCCACCAGCAGAATTTAGATTAAACTGTTTCCCGCTAGCTGTAGCGGAGAGACCGCTAGCACGCCTGGTCGGAACGTAGCTCCTCGCGTCTTGAGGTTGGGATAAAATTGGTGTACCAATCAGAGTAATTTGGCTTTTTTCAGAAAAAGCCAAATTGGCAGGATTCCACAAGAAGCCATCGGAAATTTGTATATTTTCTGCTAATCCTCCGAGGTGTGCGTTGATAGAGACTATTCGTCGACTATTATCGAAATCAGATGAGCTCTGACTTTCCGCTAGTACCTCTGTAAACGGCGAAAAAAATGTTACCCAAACAGATGAGCAGACTAACCAATTAAGAATCCCGAGATACTGTACACGGGGATTTTTCATGCGCAATTGGCTTCCCCTCCTCATTTCTTTAACATTTTCAGTATACTTCTGTTGGATTAAATACTACTACCCAGATGATGTTTTAGAAAATCGAATACTGAGTTGAATCACTTTCTGTTGAGCTTGACTAAAAGTAATTTTATGGATTGGCTTTTGCCATTTATAAGTGTATTTAGCACCTACACAAGCAGTTTCAGTAGGTAAATAATCATCAGGTAAATGAAGAAAAATATCACCTTTTTCTCGCGGTGCTCGGCAAACTAACAAAAAGGTATGTCGGTCTTCATCCCATCCAACTGATAATACATCAGCACCACCTTGCGAAAAATGAAGATCCGTTGCCAGTAGTTGTGGGATGTCTTGTTTCAGTCGAATACACAATAAACGTCCTGATTGAGGCGGTACATCCATCAATGTCAAACGGTTCTGTACCGTTCCTAAAAATTGACAATTCCAAAAATCATGCACCAAATAGTTTTTTGACTTATCTAATCCAATATCAGCTAGCCCAAATGTTATTTGATCTGTATATTCCTGCCAATTAAAGATTCCTAAAATATTCCAGGTTTCGTCCGTAGCCAACTTTTTGCCGTGAGTTTTTTTATCGAATGAGGTTTTATCGACCGGTAAATTCCAGACCTGTGGGTAATTGCTTACCATGTCAGTCTTGTCATTTAAGTTAATCACTTTTGCTGGGCCTAAGGATAGTGGAAACAGTTTGTCCAATATCTCTAAACGATCGGGTTTCATTTGGTCGAGTTCGTCATTAATCATGATTGAACCACCGGCAATAGCCGCAAGTGTTGCGGTCAAATGAACACCGTTAGTCGGGTTTGGTTCATCAATAGTAATAGCTCCCAATTCTGTATTCCCAATCGATTGATTTAGAGGTAAATATTTTGCAAAATTAAACATCGTTTGTTTAATATCTCGACGTGAAATCCATAACTGATCACCAATAGTTTCTTGGCTAACAAATTGGTGGCCAGAAAAGAAGCCTGAACTAAGAACGAAAGGTGAGTGTTCGCCAATTAATTTAACCTCGTGATTGCAGCTTCTAACTGTCGATACCAGTAGTTCTAACCCCTTCTTATATAGTTCTATCGATGTTAATGATTTGTTATTCCAAGTGAAATTTTCTGGACTTTTTAATGGTCCTTGAACGTATGGTAAAACATCAATATACAGGCAGTCAATTCGACAATCATCAACAAGACTTTGAATCTGTTGGCGAATTTTTTCTCCGGCCGTTGGTTGCGAGAGATCAAGTAAGCCAACCTCCAAACCACTTCCAGGTAGGAACAGTGTTGTTTTCCTTTGTCGCTCGTCGGTAAGTAAAAGATCCTCAGCCTTATTTGTTGATTTGTCAGAAGCTAGTAGACAGAACGGAGAAAACCTTAAGCTAGCCTTCAGCCCCTTCTCGTGTAGCTCAGGCACGGTATTTTTTAGCATGGCCAAGAGCTGATCGTTCGCCGTCAATTTGACATCTTTATTGTTTTTAGGTTCTTTATCAAAACTCATGTCATCGTTAGCAAATAAGCTCGGTAGTGATGCCAATTGAACGTATTCCACGTCATCCAAATAACCAGCTTGTTTTTGGCTACTGATAAAATCAATTTTTCTCTTGATATCCTTTTTAATAATAGATGTCTTCTGAAAGCCTTGATGTGAAGTTTCACTTTGCAAATTCCAACTCGACCCTAATGGTATTTTTGCTGAACTAGTTTTTGACTCAGAAGAATGTCCCAATGTAGATAACTTACTAATCAGGTGAGCATAATTTTCAAAGGAAGATGCTGGACCTTGACTGAAATTCAAATATATAGACTCTGAACAAACTTCCGTCGCGCGGCTATTCTTTCTTCGCCCACGATAGCCGGAATGGTTACTGACCGAGTTATTGCTGGGACAAATAGCATTTTCACAATTGTGGTAGATTGATCAATCATCGATTCCCAAATTCCCATTTTCGTCGGGGGTTGTTTGACCTTTGTATCCAACCTGAACCGACGACCACCATTTTTGACTAGTTAAGAAACCAAAGGATAACGATTTTTTGCTCTGTGGATGATAAAATTCACCATGGTAACATGGAAAACTATCGTGATTTTGATTAACTTCTATACCTTTGTACAAAGACGAAATCTCATTTTTGTAAAGTGGGTGAGTATCTAGGAATAATTGATACGATTCGGGTTTACCTGACAGATATAGCCCACCAGACGTTTCACTTGCTTGAGTTAAGGGTGAAGTATTAATTAGGTCAATTTGGCTGAGTCTAATCTGTTTTGGAGACAGATTTTGGACTCCCACAGAAAAAACTAGATAAGGTTGATCGAAATAGCATTTCAGGTGAAGGTTGATTTTAAGTTTTCGTGAACGAGATTCGTGGGAGAAAGTAATTTGCTGGTATCGGCCCAAAATATCATCACTTGGTTGTCGTGTAGTAAATTTCCGGTACTTTGCATCCACGGTTGTCAAAAACGTACCATTATTTAGTATTATCTTTGTATACGCGTTTCTTATAACACCATATCCATCTCTATCATGGTAGTGCCAAGTGCCAGTTGAGAGGTCAAAATTGATCTGATAGTGTGCAGATTGTACTATCGCTAAATTGCCTCGGCGTTCAAACATTAAGCTCATTTATTATAGTTCCTATGTGTACTACTAATCCTAATCTTCAAAAGGCAAACTGCGGCAATGGACTATTTTTGTCAATTGATTTTCATTTTTATCAACTGTTGCCGTCAGTTCAAAAGTTTCATTAGCATTTAAGAAAATTACGTCTTTGAAGGTTAGGTCCCATTCTTTTCCTTTTGATTTCACGTAAGCTGATCCATCGATAACAACGTAAATCGACTCAGTATGCTGCGGGTGGTGTTTGAATGACTGTTCAGCTTCCAGTTGAATAAAATCCAACGAAAGGTATTTTGCCCCTTTTTTGTCTGAAATGATGTTTCTCCAATTCCCTGAGCGACCAAAAATTGGTCCCCCCTTGCTCATTTCGATTACTTGTACATCGCTAATATGTCCAACTTCAGGCCTTGGTGATTGGCCAGAAGCATGGTTTCGTTCTCCTCGATAGAGAGCCATGTCAGGAGGTGACTGAAAGCTCATCATTCTAGCGGGTTCGCTGGTTGTATTTTTGGTTCCATGAACCTCACCTGCTGGAACAAACATCACTTCGCCAGCCGTGATTGGAGTGTATGTGTTCCCTTGTCGAATTGATCCCCCACCCTCCAGACAAATGATAGCATCTTCTGACTGGTCGTGAATATGCTGTGTGAATTCTTGACCAGGTGCGTGAATGCCATGATTGAGTGTGATTTGGGTTGCTCCCATTTCTGGATGGACAACCCGCCAATTTTTCCCATCTCCCATTTCAAAAAAAATACCGTCTTCCAAATTAAGGATTTGCATAACATCTTCCTATTATCTCTTCTTACCAGTCAAAATTACCAAAAATCTATCCTACTATTTCCACGTACTTCTGACAGTAACCCCCTGCTGGCCTAAATAGTGTTTAATACTATTAATTGAGAACTCTCCATAGTGTGTGATTGATGCTACAATTGCGGCATCCGCTCGACTCTCTACAAATACATCCTTCAAGTGTTGTGGATTTCCGGCTCCACCAGAAGCAATAACTGGTACTGATACAGTCTCAGAAATCTGTTTCGTTAGTTTCAACTCGTACCCAGCCTTAGTTCCATCTTGGTTAATGCTATTAACAACAATTTCTCCCGCACCAAGTTCCACACCTTTTTTTGCCCATTCAATAGCATCAATTCCCATAGGTCTTCTTGCACCATCAATGTAAATTTCATATCCACTAGGAATTTCTGGACTGGCAGATACATTTTTCACTTGCATGCTTAGAACAATACATTGACTGCCGAAGGCCCTAGCACCTTGAGCAATCAAGTCAGGATTCCGAACGGCCCCAGAATCAATGGACACCTTCTCCGCACCTGCCCACAAAACTTTACGCATATCGTCCAAGGTCCTCAGACCACCTCCCACTGAGAAAGGAATAAATATTTGGTTTGCTACAGCAGAAACGACGTTGATCATAATATCACGTTGCTCATTGCTGGCGGTTATATCGTAGAATACCAGCTCATCCGCTCCATTTTCGTAATAAAAATGGGCCATATCCACGGGATCACCGATGTTAGCGTTACCTTGAAAAGCTATACCTTTCGTTACTTGTCCCTCTCGAACATCAAGACAAGGTATGATACGTTTGGTCACCATTTATCTTTTTCTACTAAATCTAAAAATTCAAGACTTTTCAATCGTCTATGAGTATGGAAACTAATCAAGGACGACAAAACAAACCTCATTTCTTTTTGGTTTCGTTGACTAGTACGAATGCGTTTTAGTCGATCAAAATTAGTTTCTTGAATTCTCTTCATCAACTCACAACTGCCACGGGATAAAGAAACTAATTGAGGTGTACTACAACTTGTACAGACGATTTCTCCAGATTGGTCGTAATAGTGGAGGTTAACATCGTTAACAGTAAAGGACCTTCCGCAGGTACCACAACGGGTGAAATCTGGGGCATAGCCGGAAATCTGTAACAGTTGCAATTCAAAAGCACGAGCAAAGAGTCTTAGATCAGTCATCTTTTGGAGACTCCGGAAGGTATGAGTAAGTAAAAGAAAAACATCCGGATTATCCGCCCCGTCGGATTCCATAGCATCCACTAATTCAGAAAAATAGCACGCGTAGGTAAATAAGTTAAAGTTAGCCTTTATTCGATCAAAGTTATCAATAAGATCAAATTCGCGAACTGATTGAAGCTCACGATTGGCTTTTTCATTGTAAATCAACTCCCCACGATTAAGAAGATCAAGTTGGCCTCGAAATTTGCTCTTCGTATTTCGAACGCCTCTAGCCACGGCTCGTACTTTACCAAAATCTTTAGTGTAAAAAACACAAATCATGGATGACTCGCTTAGGGGGTAAGTACGGATCAAGAAAGCTTCTGTTTGACGAATTGCCATGAGGGGTGGATAAGCTTACAACGAATCGACGCTACGTTGTGTCAGTGCCAGCGGCTTGTTGGATAAAGTAAAGTATGGAATCGGGGCGAGAGGATTTGAACCTCCGACCTTGTCGTCCCGAACGACACGCGCTACCGGGCTGCGCTACGCCCCGATACAATTTCCGAGCCGACTCTAAAACTGTATCCAGCAACAACTACCCAAGGCAATAACCACGCAACTAGCCAACTAACTGAACAGCTGTTAACTCTATCATACTAACCTGTACATAGTCAAGACGGGCTTCGACTTGCAATGTTTTGGCATGCCCTTGTAGCTTGAAGGAATATTCTTCTTGTGTTAGAATGGTAAGAGGGGTTGTACGTTATGTTCAGGGGATGATTTTATACATTTGAGGTCATCGTTCCTAGGGGAGTTCACGCGTTTAGAAACAGGATAAGCAACCAAATCGTCATCTTGGTAGGGCGTGAGTAAATCGACTAAATCGTCTGGCTTACAATTTCTCGAGGACAGCCATCGGTCGTGGTTCTCCTTCTCGATAATGACCGGCATTCGATGATGTAGGTTGCTCATGAATTTGTTAGCTCGGGTGTTGATGATTGTACACGACTTTACTTTAGCATTACTATTGGGCGGCAGCCAACTCTCCCACAAACCAGCAAAGGTGAATACTTTGTTTGAACTAAGATGGATGTAGAAGGGGGTTTTGCTGCCGTCTTTGTCTTTTACCCACTCGTAAAATCCGTCAGCTAGAATTAGACATCTTTGTTTTTGATAAGGTATTTTAAAGGACGGTTTTTCGGCCAACGTTTCGCTTCGTGCGTTAATCATTCGGCTGCCGACCGATTGGGATTCTGCCCAGTAAGGTATAAGCCCCCAGCGAAAGTTTTCAACGTGATACCTGCCATCATTGGCAACAGCTAAAACAGATTGAGTCGGGGAGATATTGTAGCGAGGAGAATGATCGTCTGAAAAGGAAAAGTGAGGAAATGTTTGAGTTAAGTCTGGAAAATCCGCAGTTAGCGTATACCGACCACACATATGAGACACCTACGTTTATATCTTGACTAAGCCGACTTGAATTTTAGCATAACGACCTGTTTCCCATCAAATAACCCATAAAAATCCTCGTAGGTAGATAACTAAATGATTAGATGGTGATTAATTAATGAAAATTGAAGTTAAGTATTTTGCTTTTTTTCGTCAGCAAATTGGTCGTACTAGTGATGAAATTAATTTGCCAAATCCAGCCACTGTAGCTGATCTTTTGAACTCTTTGCGAACCATTTACCCCGGGGTTAAGGATGCATTAAATACTGCGCAGATTTCGGTTAATATGGAATTCGTTTCTTTAGACACACCACTGTCGGCTAGAGATGAAGTTGCATTAATTCCACCAGTTTCAGGTGGGAATGTGAACTCAAACGAATTGGGTTTATTCAAAATCACCGATACAACAATTACAGTACAAGATGTCACCAAACCAATACGAGGAAACGACGCGGGAGCTGTAGTTACTTTTCTAGGTACAGTTCGAGATAACACGATGGGTAGAGCTACCGCTTATTTAGAGTACGAGGCTTATGCTCCAATGGCGGAAAAGAAAATGGCTGAAATAGCCAACGAAGCAAGAGATAAGTGGGGGATTAAGCGTATGGCGATGATTCATCGTGTTGGTCGACTAGAAATTGGTCAAGTTAGTGTTGCTGTTGGTGTAGCCTCCCCTCATCGTAAAGATGGCTTCGAAGCTTGTCAATATGCAATGGATCGTCTGAAACAGATTGTTCCAATCTGGAAACGAGAAGTATGGTGTGATGGTGAAGAAGAATGGGTCAAACCTGATCCAGTCTATTTTCAGAATAGCCCAAACAGATAGGTTTACTAAGTAAAAAATAAGAATAATGTCAGATACGATTGAAATCCAACCGATCTCCAAGCCTATTGTTGCTAGTATAGATGTACCAGGATCCAAAAGTTACACTAACAGAGCCCTATTGATTGCTGCTCTAGCGGAGGGACAGTCCGAACTCTCTGGGATCCTATTTAGTGATGATACCGAACGGATGCTGGATTCACTGAGAAAACTGGGTACTTACCTCGAAATTGACCGTCTTAACCATCTAGTACGTGTTAACGGTAATAGTGGACGTATACCAGTTTCAGAAGCTAACTTGGATATCGGAAATTCTGGAACAGCATCACGATCTTTAGTTTGTTACACTGCATTGGGAAATGGAACTTACCGCTTCGATGGTGCTTCTCCCATGAGAAAGAGTCGACCGATAGCTGACTTATTAGATGCATTACAGCAACTTGGCGTATTAATCACATCAGAACAAAACAACCAAAGATTTCCTCTAGTCGTTTCTGCTAACGGATTAGATGGCGGTCCCGTAAAGTTAGATGCCAGCAAAAGCAGCCAGTTCTTGACAGCATTGCTAATGGTTGCTCCTGTTACGAAGAAGGGCTTGCAGATTGAGCTGACTGACAAATTAATCTCACAGCCATATATTGATATTACACTGTCTATCATGAATCAGTTTGGAGTTGAAGTTACCAATAATGATTACTGCCATTTTTCGGTCGATGGTGGACAAAGTTATTCATCCCAGAGTTACGAAATTGAGCCAGACGCCTCAAGTGCTTCTTACTTCTTTGCTTTAGCTGCAATCACTAGAGGTCAAGTGACTGTCAAGCATCTCGATATTAATTCGGCACAGGGTGATGTTCAGTTTGTTCGAGTATTAGAGGAAATGGGTTGTTCCGTTCAATGTTTGTCTGATGGTATTCAGGTAACGGGAGGTGATTCTTTCAAGGGAATAAACATTGATATGAACTCTATATCAGATACATCTCTTACGTTAGCTGCTATCGCTCCCTTTGCTAAAAGCCAAACTACTATCCGGAATATTAAACACATTCGATGGCAAGAAACTGACCGTTTAACAGCTATGGTGACAGAACTTCGGAAACTTGGCGTGACGGTGGTTGAATTTGACGACGGTCTACAAATCCAACCAGTTGACCAAATTCAGCCTGCCGAAATTGAAACCTACAATGACCACCGTGTTGCAATGGCTTTTTCACTTGTGGGTGTAAGGCAAGCAGGTGTTAAAATCAAAGATCCTCGTTGTGTAGACAAAACCTTTCCTACCTATTTCGAGATCCTCAGGCAACTGGGTGCCTAATCCAATCTAAGACAGAATCACACTTGTGTTTGTCGGACTTGGCGTTAAACCTCCAACTACTTAGAACTCCCAACTTAGAACTGGTTGTTTATATTTCAAAATTAGATGAGTACTACTAATACCAACGAGTGCCCCAGCTAGCACATCGAGTGGGTAATGCCTGCCTAAGTAGATACGTGAAAACCCAGCAAGACCCGCAGCACAGTAAAGTGGAATTTTCCATCTTGGATAACGATTAGATAGTGTTGTCGCCAGAACAAATGCACAATTAGTATGACCAGAAGGAAATGATTCAGGGGGCTCTTTTTTTTTCAGTCTATCTAGTGGACGGCGACGACCAACGATCTTTTTGCTAGACCATATGGTTAGTGCTGACAATGTAAAGGCCGAAGTCAATAATTTACCCGTTTTTCTGACATCATCATTACCATATGTCGTCAACAATGCACAAACACCCAATATAGCTACAGGATCTCCAAAGTGAGTGACACCTTGCATCAGCTTGTATGGAACGGTCTCAACACTATTGGCATCGTAAACAGAATCGAATAATTGGTTATCCATCCGAAGAAGTAAATTAGAATTATAGGGCGAGTAATAGTCTGCCGCGGGCAGCCTAAGGCCAATTGTCGAGAATAATAACGTGCAGAAAAGGCAAATCAGCTTAGTTGACATAGCGAAGGCTTGTAAAACGAAAAAGTAGAAAAAGAAAAAGCTAAACAAGAATTATAATACTATCAAGAACCATGATGAATAGCAAGGGAGAGAAAGCAGCATAATACCTTCTCCTGATTGAAATTCTTCTTTATGAAACTGTATACTAGATTGTACGATGGTGGCTCACCGTTGAACGATAATATTACTTGTGATAGGAAACAACATTGCAATTAGACTCTAGAAGATCGCAAATTAGGCTAATCAATTTTCTAGTGATCGGTATTCTTCTGGTAGTTGAAATTGGGGTAGATAGTAACTTATTATCAGCGGAAGATTACTATCCGGATAATATTGGTAATGAATGGGTTTTTCTGAGTACCGACGGTCTTGAAGAACGAATCCTACGTATTCAGGCCAATGCTGAGAAAAGTTACCGGAAGCTTATTGATCAAACAAGAGAAGTCAGTCCTCCTCAAGAGGAAACCGGGTATAGTCGCTTCGTTATTCAATCCGGAATAAATAGTATTAAAATCATCAAAGCCACATTCACTTTTGGATTGGTTGGTGAAATTGATCTTCCTTATACTACCCCCCAAGTTTTTTTACCTATTCCTATTCAATTGGGGACTGAATGGTCAGTCAAAGGTTCCGTCAAACTTCCTCTTTTGGGACAAATTCAAGCTGAAAACCGTCAAAAAGTTGTAGCGGTGGAAACTGTCTCCGTACCAGCAGGCAAATTCGAAGATTGCTTAAAAATTACACAGAATAACGCTCTGAAGTCCCCAGTTTTGGGAATGGAGTTAACAGGAACTATGTGGCTTGCTCCCGATTTAGGCCCAGTCAAACTAATTAATTCTGGTGACATCGTATTTGAACTAATCCGACATAATATTAAAATAGCTACAACAGCGGTTTCCCAAAAAACAAAATTATCTACTAAATGGGCAAGGATTCGCAACGAATAGCCTTAAGTAAACGGTTTGCCGTTTATTTCTTGGCTTTTTTATCATATCAGTTAATTTATGCAGGGCGAGATTGGCCATCATATCTTAACGGACATCTAGATTTGACGGCTTCGCCTTTGGTTGGTCAAACGGCGACACTTAGACTTGGATTAGAATCTAATTTAGCCGAATCGGTACGAGTTGAGATCGTTTTTCGTCTACCCGATGGAGTCATCGCAGAGTTACCTGAATTGATAGAAAGTCAAGTCTACCTATCAGCTTATGGATTTTCCTCCAGTAATTTGCTTATAAAGGTTAAACGAAAGGGGAATTATCCGCTTCAGGCTTCGGTCTATGCTACCACCTCGATAGGCCGTCAATTTGTTGATCACTTCTATCTTTATTTACAAACTGACTTATACAGTTCTAAGATTTCCAATAATCCGATTGAACATGAACACCATAATCAAGATGTCATCCTTCCTACACAGGTGAAAATTCAGCCTAGACTTGCTGGACAAGGTCTTGTGGTTAATGGTTATTTACAGTACTTTAATGACAATCAACGTAATTTCAAACCCCTTCAACAGGTGAGAGTTAGCCTATACCAAAATCGCCAGGAACTTGGGCGGACCTTTTCTGATGAAAATGGGCAATACCAATTTCAGTCGGTTAGTATCAACCCTAATCAGCCACCTCAACTACATATAATTATTACCACTGATAACCGGGTGCTAACAGTTGTCAACCGCCGCTGGAGATCCTACGAATTCAAATCTGATATAACGACGGAGATCGCTGATGACCAAGAGGTGACGATTAACTTAACCTTATCAGCTACTAATGCTGACCGTGGTGTAGGAAATATCATTGATTCAATTATGAAAACCCACCTTTTCTTTATAGATCAAGTTGGTTGGGAACGCTCCAAACCAATCCAAGTTACTTGGCCTGGTAGTGGTAAGGTTTCATATTACTATGCTACTCAATTTGGTGGGCGTGTAACACGTGAAACATTGACTATTGCCGGTGGTGTCGACCAATGCGCTGGCCGGCCTGATCGAGGAGGTCGATGCGATGCCCTTCGACGGGCGCGCCAGCATGGCCGATCTTGCCGACCAGCTTCAGTTGGAGATCGACGAGCTGTTCCCGATGGCCGAGACCTTGCAGCTCATGCGCTTCGCTGATCTTTCGGGCGGCGACCTGACCCTGACGACAGCCGCGCGGCGCTATGCCGAATCGGACGTCGATCAGCGCAAGGCGATGTTCGCCCAGGCGTTGCTCGCTCATGTGCCGCTGG